>NZ_JBHWIO010000046.1:26018-49729 GCF_042732075.1 Kitasatospora sp. NPDC059812 | reverse complement strand
GCGGGGGGGTGTGGTTGTGTGGGGGTGGGGGTCGCGGTGCGCGGCTTCTTCGCTCGCTGCCGTTGGTTTTTGGGGGCGCGCCGGGGCCGCGCCGTGAGTACCCGTACTCAGGCCGGCCCGGCCGTGCCGCCGGAGCATGGGGGCATGCACCCAGCAGCAACACCGAGGATCGGCATCACCGCCGTCGGCTCCCACCTGCCGGCCCGTCGGCTCACCTCCCAGCAGCTCCAGGACGAGGTCACCGCCGGCGGCCGACTCGCCCTGCCGGAGCGGATGTTCGAGAAGGCGACCGGCATCCGCACCCGGCACTTCGCCGCCGACGGCGAGTACGCCTCCACCCTCGCGGTCGGCGCCGCCCGGCGCGCCCTCGCCGCCCGGGGGCTGCGCCCGCAGGACGTGGACCTGCTGCTGTTCGCCTCCGCGACCCGGGACGTGTGCGAGCCCGCCACCGCCCACATCGTGCAGGCCGAACTCGGCACCCGTGCGCATGCGTTGGATGTCAGCAACGCCTGCAACAGCTTCCTCAACGGGATCGACCTGGCCCGCGCGATGATCCTGGCCGGCCGGGCCCGGCGTGCCCTGGTCGTCACCGGCGAGACGCCCAGCCGGGCCATGCTCCGCACGCCGTCCTCCCCGGCGGAGTTCCGGGACGGCTTCGCCGGCTACACCTTCGGCGACGCCGGGGCGGCCGTCGTCGTCGAGGCCGTGGAGCGGGGCGGCATCCTCGACGTCGGGACGGAGACGGCCTCCGAGCACTGGCCGGCCGGCGGCATCCCCGGCGGCGGCTCCCGCCACCCGCGCGGCGACGAGTACAGCTACTTCCGGGGCGGCGGCAAGGAACTGCGCGGCATCTTCGAGGAGATCGGCCCCGCCGCCCTGGCCCGGCTCGCCGCCCGCACCGGCCTCGGCTGGGACGACTACGCCCGGGTGCTGGTGCACCAGGTGACGATCCCCTACCTGGAACGCTTCGTCGAGCTGACCGGGGTGCCGGCCGGGAAGCTGGTCCTGACGGTGCCGGAACTCGGCAACGTCGCCAGTGCCACGCTGGGCGTGCAACTCGACCGAATACGCGACACGTTGGCGCCCGGCGACAAGGTGCTGCTGATCGGGCTCGGCGGCGGCGTCAGCCTCATGACCATGGTCTGGGAGGCATCGTGAGGACCGACCTGTGGGTGGTGGTCCCCGCCTACCAGGAGGAGGCCCGGATCGAGGGCGTGCTGCGCGCCCTCGCCGCCCAGCGCGACCGGGACTTCACCCTGCTCGTCGCCGACAACGGTTCCACCGACGGCACCGTCGCCCTGGCGCGCGCCTTCGCCGCCCACGCGCCGTTCCCGGTCGAGGTGGTGGTCGAGCCGGAGAAGGGCGTCGGCTCCGTAGTGGACACCGCCTTCCGGCACGCCATCGCCCACGGCGCCACCCTGCTCGCCCGCACCGACGCCGACTGCCTGCCCGAACCCGGTTGGACGGCCGCGGCCCGCGCCGGGCTGGTCGCCTCCGGCGGGCTGGTCTGCGGCAGGGTCACCGCCCGCCACGACGAGCACGGCCCGGCCGGGCGCGCGGTGTTCCTGGCGCTGGTCGCGCTCGGCGCCTTCTTCGGCCGGATCCGGCCCGCCCACCGCCGCCGACACGGCTACCTGACCCCGTACCGGATGCACGCGGGCAACAACATGGCGATCACCGCCGAGCTCTACCTCGCCGTCGGCGGCATGCCCCGGCGGCCCTCACCCACCGACCGGGCGTTCCTCAACAGGGTCCGCCGGCACACCACGGCGGTGGTGCGCCGCCGCGACATGGTGGTGCAGAACTCCACCCGGCGCATCCGTGCGTACGGCGTGGTGGGCACCGCGCGCTGGTACCTGGAGCGCGGCGCGGGGCCGCGCGCCGTCGACGTGCGCTGACAGCCCGCGCGCCTCGCACGCCTCGCTCCTCGCCGGCCCTTTCTCGACCGGACCCGTTTCGTTCCACTCCGCAGCCCGCCGAAGGACCCCGCCATGCTCGACCGGCTCACCCACGCCCTGCGCACCGACCACCCCGACCGGCCCGCCGTCCTGCGCCACACCCGCCTGGGCACCGTCCGCCCGGTGATCCGCCGCGGCGAACTCGCCGACCTGGCCGACGGCTACGCCGCCGCGCTGCACGCCCACGGCCTCGGCCCCGGCGACACCGTCGGCGTCGCCGTCCGGCCCGGACCGCGCGCACTGGCCGTCATGCTCGCCGCGCACCGGCTGGGCCTGCGCATCGCCGTCCTCGACCCGACCGCCGGGCCCGACGTGCTCGCCGCCCGGCTCACCCTGGCCCGCCCCGATCTCGTCCTCGCCGACGCCGCCGCCCAGGCGGTGGCCGGCTGGGCCGGGCCGCTCGCCCGCCGCGCCGACCTCGCCCTGCCCCGCCTCACCGCGCTCGGGCCGGTCGCCACCCTGGGCCGCCGCCTGCCCGGTTGCGCGCCGCACCTGCGCCCTGCCGGCGCGACCCCGCCCGCCCGGCCTGACGGCGGCCCGGAAACGGACGCGGTGATCGTCTTCACCTCGGGCACCACCGCGCACCCGCGCGCCGTCGTCCACACCCGGGACGGGCTGGCCGCCGGGCTGCGCACCGTCGCCGACCTGGTCGACCCGCGCCCCGGGACGGTCGTCCTCGGCGGGACGTTCTTCGTCCTCGTCCCGGCCCTCGCCGCGGGCGCCGCCGTCGTGCTGCCCGCCCGCCGCCCCGCCGCGCTCGGCCGCCAACTCGCCCGGCTCGACCCCGCCCACACCTACCTCACCCCACCGCAACTGCGCGCCGCCCTCGCCGCCGGGGCCCGCTTCACCGGCCGGGTCTGGACGGGCTCCGCCCCCGCCGACGCCGCCCTGCTGCGCCGGGTCAAACAGTCCGGCGCCCACCAGGCCTGGAGCGTCTACGCGCTCACCGAACTGTTCCCGGCCGCCGCCGTCGAGGAGGCGGACAAGAGCGCCCACGACGGGGACGGCGACCTGGTCGGAGCCCCCCTGCCCGGCGTCCGCGCCCGGATCGCCACCGGCGGTGAACTGCTGCTCACCGGCCCGGGCGCCCGCCACCGCTACCTCGGCGAGGACCCCGACCCCTGGGTGCGCACCGGCGACCGCGCCGCCCTCACCCCCGACGGACGGATCGTCCTCGCCGGCCGCCTCAAGGACATGGTGCTGCGCCGCGCCGAGAACATCTACCCCGGCCTGTACGAACCGGCGCTGCACCTGCCGGGTGTCGAACTCGCCGTCCTGGTCGGCGTTCCGGCCGGGGACGGCGACGAGCGGCTGGTCGCCCTCGTCCAGCCGGCGCCGGGCACCGACCCGCGGCGCCTGCGCGAGGCCCTGCGCGGGCCGCTCGACCGGATGGCAGCGGCCCGGCCGGACGCCGTCCTGTTCGGCGAGGTCCCGCTCGCGGGCCGCTCCCGCAAGCCCGACCGGGCGGCGGCCGCCGCGCACTGCGTACGGGAGCTGGCCCGGTGACCGGCCCCATGACCGCACCGGTGAGCGCACGGACACCCCCGCCGCCGCCCGCACCGACGACCCCACCCGCCGCCGCCCGCCGGGCGCGCCGCCGGGACCGCCGGGTCTACCTGCGCAGCCACCCCCTGCTCTTCGCCCTGCTCGCCGCCACCCGCCGCCGCCCGGTGGTCCGGCTCGGCCGCACCGTGCTGGTGCACGGCACCGAGGCCTACCGCGAAGCGCTCACCAAGGTCCCGCTGGACCGCACCGCACCCGGCACCACCGGCGGCGCGGCGGCCGAACTCACCGACGGCGGACTGCTGTTCGACCAGGACGGCGCCGAACACCGCAACGCCCGCCGCGCCCTGGCCGGCGGCCTCGACACCGCCGCACAGCAACGGATCCGCCCGCACTGGCAGGCCGTGCTCGCGAAGCGGATCCCGGACCTGGCCGCGGGCGAGATCGAACTCGTCGCACTGGCACGTGAGTTGGCCGGTGTCACGGCTGCCGCCCTGACCGGCGCGCAGTCCTGCCCGCACCGCCTCGCCCACGCCGCGGCCGAAGTCGCCGCCCACGCCGCCCGCGACCACCTCCCCGGCCCCCGCCGCCGCGGCCCGGACGCGGCCGCCGCCACGGTCGACGCCGCCGCCCGGCTCGCCGCCCTGCTGCCCGACGCGCCCGACGCACGCGGCGCACGCGACGCCATGGTGGCCGTCGCCGCCGTGAACACCACCGTCGCCGCCCTGCCCCGGGCCGTCGCCTGGTGCGCCGACGCCGGGCTCTGGCCGACCGTGAGCGAGACGACCGCACCCCGCCTCGCCGCCGAACTCCTGCGCCTGACCGCCCCGTCCCCGCTGCTGCCCCGGGTCGCCGCCGCCGACACCACCCTCGCCGGGCACCCCGTACGGGCCGGCGACCGGCTGGTCCTGGTCGCCCGGCACGCCGCCCGGGCCCACCGCCGCGGCCCGGCCGACGATCCTGCCGCCACCCAGGCCGTCTTCGGCGCCGGCCCGCACGCCTGCCCCGGAGCCGGCCTGGCCCGCGCCCTGCTCGCCGACCTCCTCCTGGCGCTCGCCCCCCACCACCCGGTCGTCACCCGCGCCCGGGTCGACCGCCGCAGCGCCCTGCCCGGCTACGCCGAACTCACCGTCCGACGGGGAAGATCCTGATGCACCTCGCCATCACCGGCGCCACCGGCTTCTGCGGCGCCCACCTCGCCCGCACCGCCGCGGCCCTGGGCCTCGAAGTCTCCTGCCACGGCCGCCGCCCCGGCCCGGTCGGCCACCACCGCCCCTGGGACGCCACCGAGGGCGCGCCCGACTTCACCGGCGCCGACCTCGTCGTCCACTGCGCCGCCGCCGTCGCCGACCTGCCCCCGGGCGATCCCGCCGAAGCCCACCAGCACGCCGTCAACGTCACCGGCACCGAACGCGTCCTGCGCGCGGCCGCCGGCCGCCCCCTCGTCCACGTCAGCAGCGCCAGCGTCTACGACCCGCGCGCCGCCGCCACCCTCGCTGCCCCCGCCGTCACCGAGGACCACCCCACCGCCGCCGGCCACCTCAACGCCTACGGCCGCACCAAAGCGGCCGCCGAACGCCTCGCCCTCACGGCCGGTGCCGTCGTCCTGCGCCCCCGCGCCGTCTACGGTCCCGGCGACCCCCACCTCGTCCCCCAACTGCTCGCCCGTGCCCGGTACGGCCTGCTCCCGCTGCCCGGCCGCGACATCCCGCTCAGCCTCACCGCCGTCGCCAACCTCACCGACGCCTGCCTGTCCGCCCTCGGCCTCACCGGCACCCCGCCCTGGCCGCCCGGCGCCTACAACATCGCCGACGCCACCCCCTACCGCCGCGACGACGCGCTGCGCCACGTCCTCACCGCCCACCGCCTTCCCGCCCGCATCGCCCACCTCCCCGCACCCCTCGCCCGCCTCGCCGCCCGCACCACCCGCATCCCCGGCCTCACCCCCTACACCGTCGACCTCCTCACCCGCAGCATCGTCCTCGACCTCACTCGCGCCCGCACCCAGGGCTGGACCCCCACCCACACCCTCACCGACTACCACCCCTGACCCCCGGCCGGGCCCGGGCGCTGCGGCCGTGCCCATCCGACTCGCCGAGCCGTACCTCGCAGACCTTCTCCGCGCCAGCGACTGGTCAGGCCAGCTCGACGAATCGGTGGATGCGAAAGCACGTGAGGTGGTCGGGCTCGATGCTCGCCGAGTCCACCCGGTGGCGGTCGGCGCCGCCCGCGGAACTCGCGGTCACGTCCGGTCGTCCCGGTCGCGGAGGGAGTCGGGTGGTGGTACCTCGGTGGGCCGTCAGTTCCAGGGCGAGCGCCTCGACATCGGCCTGTCGGAGCCGTGAGCGCAACGGCTGTTCCGACAGGCCGATGTCCGGACCTACCGGCATCGTTGCAGCGCCTCGGCTCGCGGGCCTTCGCCGAGCTCCGGCCGGCTGGGCTCACCCCGGGGGAGAGGGGCGCGGAGCCGGTCAGGGGCGGGAGAGGCGGCCCCGTCGGGGGAGGCGGCCGATGAGGAGGATCGCGGTTCGGGCCGTCAGGTAGCCGAAGGCGGACGGGATGAGGAGCTGGGGCACCATTGCCGCGACCGACGCGTGGCCGCCGAGGAGTACGGGGGTGAGTACGGGCGGTGCCGCCAGGACGGTCGCGGCCAGGGCCGCGTTCCCGGCCGTCCGGGCGGTGAAGGCCAGGGCGGCGCCGGTGGCGAGCGGGGCCCAGGTGCCGAAGCCGGAGGTGAGGAGCCGCTCGGCGGACTCGCCGGTGATCGTGGCGCCGATGCCCAGGGCCGTGACCATGGCGGCGACCAGCCAGAGCCCGGCACCGGTCCTGCGGGTCCGGTCCGGCGGGGCGACCAGGAGGACGAGGGTGTTGAGCGCGATCAGCCCGAACCCCCGGGGGCCGAGGCCGAGTTCGGCCGCGGTGCGGAAGTCCAGGTCGAGCAGCCCGAGGCGGCACATGGCGTAGAACAGCGGTGCCAGTACCAGCGACACCAGGGCCAGGGCCCGTGCGGCCGACCAGCGGCCGGCCACGACCGCGCACGCCGTCAGCACAGCGGGGACGAGCAGCGACGTCGCCGCCAGGATCGCGCCTCCCGCCGGGGCTCCGGCGGGGAAGCCAGGGGACTCGGGGCTGATGGCGAGCCGCAGGTTCCGCCACAGGTAGGTCGCCGCGTACGTTCCGGCCAGCATCGCGGCGAGCGGCGCCGCGGTGGCGAACGCCCGGCCCGGCGGCTGGTGGGAGACCATGCCCAGTCGGAGCCGGGCCCCGTGTCCGGCGACGTCGGCCACCTCGCGCAGTCCCGTCGCGGGGCCGGAGCCGGCGATCCGGTGCTGGGCGAGGTCGGCGACCTCCGCGAGTGCGCCGGCGCCGTAGGAGGCCGGGTACAGCCGGAGGGCCCGTTGGAGCAGGCGCGTGTTCAAGGGGTGCTTCGAGGTCATGCCGTGCCTCCTGCGGGACGGGTCCAGGTCTGCGTCAGGCGCCGGTCGGCCTCGCGCAGTGCGGAGCGCAGGCGTTCGGCCTCGTTCCTGAGCGACTGTTCACCGTCCGGGGTGAGGGCGAACACGCGCCGGGGGCGCCCGTCCACCGTCTCCTCGCGTTCGACGCGGATCAGCCCCTCGGCCAGGAGCCGGTCGAGGGTGCCGTACAGGCTGCCGGCGCCGAGCCGTACCCGGCCTTCGGAGATCGCGGCGACCTCGTCCCCGAGCGCGTAGCCGTGCCGGGGCCGGTCGGCCAGAGCGGTGAGGAGTAGGAAGGTCGGCTCCTGCATGGAGCGTTTGTTCTTCACGTTCGACACCATAGTACGGTGACCGTAGTGTCTGGCAAGGCCCCTGCGAAACGATCCCGGACTCGGCAGGAGCACACGCTTCCGTCGGGGTGGCCGTCGTTGTGGGTGGTGCCGAATAGTGTGCGGGGCATGGCTACTGTCAAGGAATCAATACCTCCCAGGCCCATCGTCCCGGGCGATGTCGTCGCGGCGTTCTCCGAGTACCTCGGCGAGTGGACAGCGGCACAGATCACCAATCTGGACCCGGACCACCAGCGCGCGGGCGTCCTGCACCTCGACTGGTCCGGCCCGGAGCCGGTGTCCGTGGCGGAGCTCGGCGAAGTCGTGCCGCTTTGGGGTCCTTTCGGTCCGGCGCATTGCTCCTACGAGTGGGTGCTCCCTCGGAGCTACAAGGTCGTCGGGACGCTGCCGCTGCTGCACGGCCAGCCGCCGAGCAGCTACGCGTTCGGGTGGGGCATGGGGCTCGATCTGGCCCTGGCGCGGCGCCGACGGCAGGGCGACGAGTCGCAGTGGCGTGACCCGTGGGCGAAGAGCATCACCGGCGCTGAGTTGAACGACTCTCCCGCGGGGCCCGTAGATCCTGACGAGGAGACGCGTCGGCTGAACGTTCGGGCTGTGGAATCGCTGGACTGTGCGCGGCTCGTCGAGCGGTATCCCGCGCTGACCGGCCTGACGCTCAGCGGGCCGGTGACCTTGTCATCGGCATCGAGCCTCAACGAGTTGACTTCGCTGAAGCACCTCAGGCTCTCCGACGTCTTCGGGATGGTCGAGGCGGACTGCCTCCTGCCGGGGCGTGTTCCGGCGCTGGAGGAGTTGGAACTGGTCAGTGTCCCCGCGGAGTATGCGACGGCGATGAGGAGGCTCTGGCGGCCCGAGGAGCGCCAGGGCGTCTACCTCAGGGTCGCCAAGCCCCGCAAGCCCCAGTGGCTCGCCGAGAACCTCAACAATCCGCTCCGGAACTGGGACGGCCGCGAGCAGATCAGCGCCGCGGTCTACAAGAAGGCGCTGGCGCAGTACAGGGCGACGCGGCGCGCGGTGCTGGCTGCGCTGGCGTCCGGGGAGCCGGCGGAGGTCCTGACGCCGAGGCTCGTCGAGCTCGGGGAGCAGTTCGGCGAAGCCTTCAACGAGCTCGACGCGCGCGCCGGATTCATCGAGACCGTTGAGCGCGAAGAGCTCTACGACGCGCTCGGCGCCATCATCACCGAGGCTGCAGCCGAGTCGGGAGCCGAGTCGGGAGCCGAGTCGGGAGCCGAGTCGGGAGCCGAGTCGGGAACCGATCTGGCCTGGGCCGGCGAGGCCTTGATCGAGGGCTGCGAATCCGTCCGCGACTGGTAGGGCGGTGCTGCGGCGAGCCTCATGGCCTCCACTCGTCGGCGAGGAGCCCGAGGACGGCCTCGTCCGCGAACTCGCCGCACACCCAGGCGGATCGGCGGAGGGTTCCCTCCAGGGTGAAGCCGGCCCTGCGGGCGGCCGCGATCATCGGAGTGTTGTCGGCGAGGGTCTCCAGTTGAAGCCGGTGCAGGCCGCGTATCGCAAAGCCGTACTGGCAGAGCACCCTGACCACATCCGTGCCCAGGCCCCGGCCGCGCAGGCCGGGGCGTAGGGCGATTCCGAGGTGGGCTGTGCGGTTGTGGGCGTCGATGCCCCAGAGCACGGCCTCCCCGGCCAACTCCCCTGAGGCCAGCTCCAGTACGGAGAAGCAGGCCGCGTCGTCCGAGGGCGGGGCCGGCGCGTAGGGGGAGTCTGCCGAGCCCGGGGAGATGGGCCGCCAGGGGCGGGTGTCGGCCCGGGAGCGGGTGGCGACGTCGTCGTACAGTTCGGTCTGCAGAACGGCGACGTCGCTCTCGTGGCGTGCGCGGAGGGCGACCTTGAGTCCTTGTATCATGTCACATTGCTACCAGGATCGTATCGGCCGCTCAACCGAATTAGACCCTCTCCGGCGCGTTGCACCGTCGCCGTCATCGGGAGTGCCGGAGAGGGGAGTTCGACCGAAGTCAGAGTGGCGGCAGGCGGCGGGCCAGGAGCTCCGCGCCGGTGCCGTTCAGGGTGCTGAACAGGACCGTCGTGCCGAGGGCGTCCACGCTGGGGGCGGTGGAGGCGCCGGGCCGTTGGCTGCCGTCGGCCGCCGTGCTGACGCGTTCGATCCGGCCGGTCCACAGGTCGCGGCGGAAGACGTCCGCGACGCCGTTGGTGTCGCCGGGGACGAGAGCGGCGGAGTCGGAGGCGAAGTAGACCCAGCGGTCGTCGGCGGTCATGACGGCGGGCTGGGAGTCGACGGCGGAGACCGTGGTCACCGTGCCCGTGCCCGTGCGCAGGTCGCGGGCGTAGAGGCGGACTTGGACGGTGTCCTGCTCGCGCTCGAAGACGCGGAAGAGAGCGAAGCGGCCGTCGGGGCTGAGGCGTCCGGCCTTGGCGGCGTCGCGCAGGGTGCCGGTGGCGTCGATGCTGGCGCCCTGGATCCGGCCGGTGCGCGCGTCGTAGGTGTAGAGCGGGAAGAGCTGCCGTGCGGGTGGGGGCTTGGTGGCGGTCGTGGCCGTCGTGGCTGTTGTGGCCGTCGTGGGCGCGGTCGGCAGCAGGTTGGTCGCCTTGGAGCGGAAGGCGACGGTCTGGCCGTCCGCGCTGAGCGAGGGCTCGACCGAGCCGCCGTCGGCGGCGGTGCCGTCGCGGCCGGTGCTGACCAGGCGGGTGGTGCCGGTGCGGCGGTCGGTCAGGTGGATGTTCTGGACGCCGGGCCGGGTGCCGGGGGCGAGGTCGGCGCGGTCCGAGGTGTACGCGACGTACCGGCCGTCGGCGCTGATCGCCGGGTCGAGCGAGTTGCCGGCGCCGGTGCCCGCGGTGAGCGGTTCGGTGCGGCCGGTCCAGCGGTCGCGGACGTAGACGTCGAACCGGCCGTCGCCGTGCCGCCCCGGGATGACGTCGGTGGCGTTCGTGCTGAAGGCCACGTACCGGCCGTCGGCGCTGATCGCCGCCTGGTTGGTCGAGCCGTCGAGCTGGCTGCCGTCGTCGGCCAGGCTCACCCGCTCGGTGCGCCCGGTCCACAGGTCGCGGACGAACACGTCGTACAGGCGGTTGGTGTCGCCGGGCACCAGGTTGGCGGCCAGCGAGGTGAAGAGGGCGTAGCGGCCGTCGGCGCTCAGGCCGAGCGGCTCCGACCAGTCGTCGGCCGGGGTGCCGTCAGGGGCGACGTTCACCGTGACGGTGCCCCCCGGGAGCGGCGCGGCCTGGGCCCGGACCTGGGCCGTGGTGGCGGCCAGGAGTGCGGCCGCCAGCACGCTGCCGGCCCGTACCGCCCACCGGCCGCGGGTCCTCGCGTTCGTCCGTTCCACCTGAACCGTCCTCCCCTTGCCTCGGGCCGTGCCGCCTCCCGCCCCCGCCGGCCGGCTCGGGGCGAGCCAACCGCCCGGCCGTACCGGCGGTCAACGGGGCCGGACCGGCCATGGACACGATTTCGCCAACTCCCCTCCACCTCCCGACCACGGCGAATGCCGGTCCGGCCGGACCCGGTGGGCATGCCACCTGCGGGATTCGGCAGCGCAGGAATGACCGTTGACGAACCCTTTGCCGGAACGCGCTGGACGTGGCGGCCATGGTCCCGCACATACGTGAAGTGGCAGCGTTCGGGCGGCTGTTGGGTGGATCAGGCCCCCTTGGAATCGATGATCCGGGGAACCGGGAGGCGCTCTACCGGCGGACCGCCGAGACCAGTCCGCCGGGCTGCTCCTCGCGCTGCGGCGGGGTGTTGACCGGGCGGCCGTAGGCGGCAGCGCGCTCGCGCAGGGTGTGAGTGTCGGCCTCCCAGCCGTGCCCGGCCAGCCAGTCCACCGGGTCGTCGGGCATCTCCGAGACCCACATGGACGCCGCCGAGCCCGGTACGGAGTCCGCGCCGAAGCGCTCGATCACGCCGCGCGAGCCCAAGGTCAGCCCCATCCGGCTGCCTGCCGCCGACTGCGCGCTGATCCGGGCCAGCAGCAGCTCCACCGCGTCCTCGGGCAGATAGATCAGCAGTCCTTCGGCGATCCACACGGTCGGCACGGCCGGATCGTGCCCTGCGGCGGCCAGCGCGGCCGGCCAGTCCTCCCGCAGATCCGCCGCGACGGTGATCCGCTCGCAGCGTGCGACGGCCCGCTCCTGGCGCAGCACCGAGGCCTTGAAGTCCAGTGGCGCGGCGGTGTCGACCTCGAACAGCCGGGTGCCCTCGGGCCAGTCCATCCGGAAGGCGCGGCTGTCCATGCCGGCGCCGAGCAGCACGACCTGCCGGACCCCGGACGCGGAGGCCTGCTGCAACAGGTCGTCGAGGAACTTCGTCCTGATGACGATGGAGTACGACACGGCCAGCCGACGGCGGCGCGCGGCCTCGTCAGCGGGGGGTGGCGAGGAGGGCCACAGGCCGCCGGCGGTGGCGAAGGCCTGGGCCAGTGGGTCGCGGAACAACGCGTCCACCCGCTCGGTCTCCAGCGCCCGCACCCTGGCCACCCCCACCGCCGTGGCCCACACTCCCGACGGCTGCACCCGCTCCTGCTCATCAGTCACCGCGCCAGCCTAGATGATCGATCCCGAGGGGCCTGATGAGGCCTGATGAGTGGAGCCGGGTTCATGCGCGGCCGGCCGCGCATGCGCGCACTGACCGCCAACCTTGAGTCGCTTCGGTCGCTTCGGTCGCTTCGGTCGCTGATGAGTCGCTGATGAGGCGAAGGCGGCGAGGGCAGGAGCACTACTCAGGGGCAGGGGCAGGGGCAGGGACGGGCCCGCCGGGACGGAAGCGCTCCACCCCGACGATGTGCCGCACCTTGAGCGGGCGCACGATCACCGCGACCCGCTGCTCACCCGGCATGGTCCACTCGTAGCGCTCGACGCCCAGGTACTTGCGGGCCAGCCGGTCCATCCGGTCGTGCGCCTCCTCACCCTCGACGAAGCGGGCCACCACGCCACTGATCTGCACGCGGTCGAAGGGATCGGTGGCGTCCGCGTGCGAGAGGTAGACGCGCGGGTCGCGACGGAGGTTCTCCTCCTTCACCCGCCCCACCGAGGTGTTGAACGTCAGTTCCCCCTCGCCCTCCAGATCCACCCACATCGGGCTGACCTGCGGTGCTCCGTCGGCGAACACGGTGCCGACGTACCAGATGTTGGGTGCCCGCAGCCGGGCGCGGACGGCTTCGTCGAATGTCGCGGTCATCCCGGGAGGCTAGCAACCACGAAGGGGGCGCGGTCCGCTTCGAGTGAAGCCACGTTCGAGTGGAGCCACGTTCGAGTGGAGCCGCGAGGGGGCGTCCTCCCGGCGGGTCACGGCTCGGCCGGTACCTCCGGTTCGGAGGCGCCGGCCGGGGCTCCGCGCGAACCGAGGAGCTGGGCGACCGGATCGGCGCTGCCCGAGGCGCTCAGCTCCTGCACCAGCTCGCAGTTCCGGGCGATCCTGCTGGAGACCCACTCGCGCAGCCACGCGGACAGCTGCGGGAGCGGCAGGTCGGACGGGGCCAGCCCGGCGAGCACGCATCCGGTCGCCGCCGCTCCGCCGACGTTGACGACCACGTCCGGCAGGACGGTGTGGCCGGCCTCGCGCAGCAACCGGCGGGCGGGTGGGGTGCAGCTGAGGTTTCCGCCCTCGACCACCAGGCCGGCCCGGACCGCCGGCACCGCCTCCTCGTCGACCGCGGAGGCGGATGCCGCCAGCACCAGCACGTCGGCGTCGACGTGCAGCCACGCCTGGCCGGGCCCGTGGACGGTGACCCGGGCGGGCAGCCGGCTCCGGTCGATCGTGCCGTCGCTGCTGGTGAGCGCGGTGAGTTCGGCGACGGGCAGTCCGCGCTGGTCCTCGATGGTGCCCCGGACGTCGGCCACGGCCACCACCGAGTGGCCGTGGGCGGCCAGGTGGCCGGCCACCGCGCGCCCGACGGTGCCGAAGCCCTGGATCGCGATGCGCTGCGGGGTTCGCGCACCGGAGGCCCGTAGGGCGCCGAGCACCGCGACGGCCACGCCGAACCCGGTGATGTCGGCCATGTGGTCCCACAGTTCGGCCCAGTCGACGGTGAGACGGGTGGTGCCGGGGCGGCGGGTGACGTCGTACCCGGCGGCCTCGAAGGCGACCTGCCGGTCGGCGTAGGTGGTGCCCTGGTCGCACCCCAGGTACACCCCGCCGTTCAGCAGCGGGGCCGCGGCGCGGCCGAACCCCCGCATCACCGCCCGCCGTTCGACGGTGGCGCCCGGATCGGGTGCGATGCCGGCCTTGGCGCCACCGATGGGCAGGCCGACCAGTGCCAGCTTGTGGGTCATCGCCCTGGCGAGCCCGGCCAGCTCCTGCTCGGTCACCGTCGGGGTCATCCTGGTGCCGCCCAGGGCCAGGCCGTCGACCATGGAGTCGACGACGACCCAGCCCCGGGCCTGGCATTCCGGGAGGTTCAGGGTGGTGGTGAGCAGGGGCTCGGCCACCGGGCGCGCACCGTGCGGTGCGAGCGTCCGGTTCACTGCGCACCGTCCTCCGGGACGGACCGCAGGCGCAGGCTGCGGGGGCGCATGTCGGTCCACACGTGTTCGATGTGCGCGAGGCACTCGTCCTTCGCACCCCGCACACCGACCTCGCGCCAGCCCGCCGGCGACTCGCGGTCGGCGGACCAGATCGAGTACTGCTCCTCGTCGTTGACGACGACCTTCCACTGCTCGGATGCTTCGCTGGTCATGCTGTTACCTCCAGATGTCGGTGGTTGGGGGGTCCGCCGGGCGGCGGACGGGGGGAGCCGGTTCGCGGCCGGCGTCGAGACGGGGGTCGAGGCGGGTGCCAGGACGGGCGTCGAGGTGGGCGTCGAGGCCGTCCAGCCATGCCGGCAGGCTGGCGGCGCGTAGGAGGCCCGTTCCGATGAGCACGCCGGCGAAGCCCTCATCGAGCAGGCGGGCGGCGTCGTCGGGGCAGCGGATCGCCCCGGCACTCACCGGGCACCGGGTGCCGCTGCGCAGCACCGCGGGCAGGAGTGACGAGCTGCGCCCGAGGTCGCCCGCGCCGCGTTCGCGGGTGGCGATGTCCTTGTTGTTCACCGCGACCACGCACTCCTCGGCGCGCGGCACGCGGCCGATCTCCTCCTCGGTGGTGACCTCGATGAACGGCGTCAGCCCCAGGCTCAGGCCGAGCTCGACCAGGTGGCCCAGGGTGGCGCGCGGCAGCAGCGCGGCGGTGAGCAGGATCGCGGACGCGCCGCTCTCGCGGGCCTGGTGCAGTTGGCTCCGGCGGGTGATGAAGTCCTTCTGCAGCACGGGTAGGTCCGTCGCTGCCACGACCTCGTGCAGCAGGTCCGGGGTGCCGCCGAACCACCGGCCGGTCACCACGGACAGGCAGGGCGCGCCGACGTCCTGGTAGTCGGCGACCAGACGGGCGGCCGACCTGTCGCCGAACAGGTCGTGTCCGGCGGCGTCCTGCCGCTTGAGCTCCATGATCACCGGTCGGCGGGCGTCCAGGAGTGCCTCGATGAACGCGGCCGTCATCTAGACCCTCGCTTTCGGATCGTGCCAGCCGCGCCGTACGGCCGTGACCCGGTCGGCGCTCAGCCGTCCGTCGACGTCCCTGGCCGCCGTGTCCACGTCGATGCCGAGGAACAGGGGGTGGTCCAGCACGGCCCGGTAGTCCTCCCGGTTGTCGGCCGAGATGCCGCCGGCCAGCAGGAAGGGCCGCGAGAGGCGGTCCGCGAACTCGAGGACGGCCCCGCAGTCCGCGGGTTGCCCGGTGCTGCCGATCCGGCCGTCCCCGGCCACCGCGTCCAGCAGGAAGAGGTCCGTTCCGGCCCGCTCGTACGCCGCGATCAGGGACCGCTCCGCGCGGGTGTCCGCGCCGAGGTGCAGCACCTTGACCACGGTGAGGTCCGTGGTGCCCTTCAGGGCGCGGACCAGGCCCGGCGGCTGGTAGCCGTGCAGTTGGACCCACCGGACCCGGGCCGCGGCCGTCGCCGCGCGCAGCGTCCCGGCGTCTTTGAGGAAGGTCACGAGGACCGGGTGCATTCGCTCCGTTCGGTGCACGGCGTCAGCGAGGGAGGTCAGTTGACTGAGCGTCAGGTCTGCACGGCCTCCTGGGACGCCGTGCCACAGGCCGACGAAGTCGGCTCCGGCACTGTCGAGCGATGCCACGTCCTCGGCCGAGGTGGCTCCGCAGATCTTGACCAGCATCAGGTGTCACAGTCCCAACATGGCGGCGATGCGGTTGCGTTGGATCTCCGACGTGCCCGAGTAGATCGGGCCGGCGACCGCGTCGCGCACGTCCTTCTCCAGTCCGTACTCGGCCAGGTACCCGCTGCCGCCGAAGATCTGCACGGCGGCCAGTGCGGAGGAGAGGTTGCTCTCGCTGGTGAGGACCTTGCTGACGGCGATGTCCCGCGTGACGTTCTCGCCCTCCGTCAGCCGGACGGCCGTGTCGTAGAGCCACTTCCGCGCGGTGTCCAGGCCGATGCTCATGTCCACGAGCTTGTGGGAGACCGACTGGTACGAGCCGATCGGATTGCCGAACTGGACGCGCTCCTTGGCGAATTCGACGCAGCGGTCGAGCCGGTACCGCATCTGCCCGGTGTTGATGACGAAGGAGCACAGGATCTCCCACTTCATCACGTGGTCCAGGACCAGGAACCCGGATCCGACCCGGCCGATCACGGCGGATGCGGGGATCCGGCAGTCGTCGAAGTGCAGTTCGCTCAGCGGCGCCGTCCGCAGCCCCATGGTGGCGACGGGCGGCCCGACGACGAGCCCCGGGGTGTCCCGCTCCACGACGAAGGCGGTGATGCTGAGCGGGCCGGCCTTCGGGTGGGTGCGCGCGTAGACCACGAACACGTCGGCCACCGGGCCGTTGGTGATGAAGGCCTTGCCGCCCCGCAGCACGAAGCCGTCGCCCTCGCGGGTGGCCGTGGTCCTCATCGCCAGCGCGTCGGAGCCGCTCTCGGTCTCGCTGATCGCGTGCGCCCCGATTGTCTCTCCCGAGCAGATCCCCGGCAGGTGGCGCGCCTTGAGCTCCGGCGAGCCGAACCGCTGCAGCGGGACTCCGACGCTGACCAGGTGGGTGGCGACCGAGAAGTTCAGTCCGCCGTCACGGCATCCGGTGCCGAGTTGTTCGAGCACGTGCATGGTGGTGAGCAGGTCCTGGCCCAGCCCGCCCCACTGCTCGTCGAACGGCAGGCCGAGGATTCCGGACCTCTGGATCAGCTTCCACTTGTCCCACGGGAAGGCGCCTTCCGCGTCCCCTTCGAGATGGCCCGAGCTGAGCTCCTCGCACCACTGGGCGATCCCCTCGCCCAGAGCGATCTGGTCGGCGTTCCACCTGATCATCTGTCAGTCCTGTTAGTACTCGGAGAAATCGGCTGAGTCCAGGTTGTGGCGTTCGTCGCCGCGCAACGCGGGCGAGAACACGCACACCAGGCGGAGGTCCGTGTCCTGGTCCGCGATCAGGAAGTGGGCGTCGTGCAGGTCGAGCGCGTACAGCGTGCCCGGCTCGATCGAGTGGGACGTGCCGTCGGCGTTCACGACCTGGCCCGTTCCCTCGATGCAGTAGCAGGCCTCCAGGTGGCGGCGGTACTCCAGCCTCGACCTGGTGCCGGCGCGGACGGTGGTGTCCGTCATCGTGTAGCCCAGGCCGTCGGATTCGAGAAGGAACCTGCGGCTGAGCCCGTTGCCCCAGTCCACGGTGGTCACCTCGTCAAGGCGTCGGACGATCATCGGGTGTGCCTCCTAGCGGCTTGTTGAATGAGTGGCTTGCTGAATCAGGGGTTTGCTGAATGAAACGGCTTGTCGAGTGAGCGGCTTGCTGAATACGGCGAAACGGTCTGTACGAAGGTGTGGAGCTCCTCGACCACGTTGGCCCCTTCGGCGAGGGCGTGCTCGATCCGGGCGACCCCGGCGCTGCCCACGACCGCGGCGTCGGCGCCGAGGCCGTGCAGCAGGTCGATGTCCGCCCTGGAGCGGACGCCGAATCCGACGGCGATCGGTACGGCTGTCGTCCTGCGCAGTGCGGCCAGCGCGGCGGCCAGCTCCTGGCGGTCGGCCGTGAGCGTGCCGCCGCTGCGGCCGTAGTGGGCCACCAGGTACAGGTACGCGGTGGCGCTCTCGGCGGCCGCGGCCTTCACCTCGGCCGTCGACGCGGCGTAGCAGGTGGCGACCACGGGCAGCCCCGCCGCCTGCACGGCTTCGAGGTAGCCGGCCCGTAGCCGCGGTGGCAGGCCGTGGACCAGCAGCCCGTCGACGCCCGAGTCGGCGACCCGCCGGACGAAGCCGGGCACGGTCGGGCCTCTGACCGTGTGGCTCCAGTCGGCCAGCAGTGCCACCCGCAGGTGGCGCAGCCGGGGCAGGATCCCGCTGAGGAGTCCGAGCACCTCGTCGAGTCCGACGCCGTCGGCCAGGGCCCGTTGCGCCGATCGGCGGATGACCGGCCCGTCGGTGACCGAGTCGGGGAAGGGCACCGCCAGCTCCAGGCAGTCCACGCGGCAGTCGTCGAGCATCCGCATGACGTCGGCCAGGACGGGCAGCGGGGGGTCTCCGGCGTTGAGGAACATCGCCAGGCCGGGCTGGTCCGGTGGCCGGCGCGCGAAGAACCCGCTCACCGCGCACGCACCGTAGGTATTGCGCGGCGCGCCGGGTGCGCGCGCAGGCGGTCGACGAGGTCGCGGGCGGCACCGCTGCGGAGGGCGTCGTCGGCCGCCCTGATGGCCTCCGGCCACCCGTCGATCAGCCCGCTCGCGACGGCCAGGGCGGCGGCGTTCAGGCAGACGGTCCGCGTTGCGAGAGCCGGCCCGGCTCCGGAGAGCACGCCGAGGAAGTGGTCGACCACGTCCTCGCCCTCGCCGGTCGGCCGTAGTAGGGCGAGCGCGTCGGCGGCGGTCCCGGGAGGCTCGGCCCGCAGCCGGATCGCGTCGGTGCCGTCATTGGTGAGGACGACGTTGTCGACGGAGCTGACGAGCTCGTCGACTCCCAGCTCGTTGGAGCACAGCCAGATCCTCCGGTCGGCGACGGTGGCGGCGACCCGGCCCAGAGTCGGCAGCAGCGAATGGTCCGAGACGCCGACGAGCTGGGCGGAGACCGGCACCGCGGCCAGGAAGGGGCCGACGGAGTTGATGAATCCGCCGATCATCCGCAGGTCCATCGGCACGATGCTCCGGGCCAGCAGCGCCACCTCCCGCGGGTAGACGAAGTTCCCGGGGAAGGCGATGCCGAAGCGTTCCAGCAGGTCGTCGGTCTGCTCGTACGAGGTGGTCGTTCGGATGCCGAGGCGGTCGAGCAGGTCGTGGGAGCCGCAGGTGCTCGTGTAGGCGCGGGATCCCGTCTTGACGATGCGCACGCCCAGGGCTGCGGCGACGAACGCCGCCGCGGTGGAGATGTTGAACGTGGCGGGCCCGCCTCCGGTGCCGACGATGTTGGCCGTGCGGTCCAGCCGCGCGGCGACGGCCGGCCGTCGCTCGTCCAGCGAGCGGAGCATGGCGACCAGCGTGTCCCGATCGGGCATCCGGGTGGACAGCGAGGACAGCAGCGCCACCGTCTCGCCGGAGCGGAGGGCGCCGTCGCGCAGCTGGTCCCAGAAGGACCCCCACATCTCCTGATCGACGACGGCGCGGTCCCGGCCGATCAGCGCTCGCAGCACCTCGTGCATGGCTAGGGGGCGTCCGTCCGGTGCTGCTGGGCCTGTTCGATGAACCTGCTGATCGAGCCGACGGAGCGGAAGCTGTCCGGGTCGAGGTCGAGGTCGATCTCCTCGACGCGCAGGTCGAAGCAGTCCTCCAGCCAGGCGATCGTCTTGAGCAGGCCGAGGCTGTCGATGACCCCGCCGTCCACGAGGTCGTAGTCGGAGTCCAGTTCGTTCGCGCCGACGTCCGGCAGGAACTCCTCGATGATGAACTGCGTGACTACCGCGGCGTGTTTCACGTGGCCGTTCCTTCGTTTGGCTGGGACGGGGAGGAGGCGAGCTGGAGGGGCGTGCGGTCGATCTTTCCGGTGGACGTCCTGGGCAGCGGGTCGTCCACGATCAGCAGGGTCGAGGGGACGGCGGTGAGCGGAAGCCGTTGTGCGCAGTGCCGGCGCAGCGCCAGCGAGTTCAGCCGGCTGTCCGGGGCGCGGCGGACCACGCCCCGCAGCAGGCGGCCGGCCACCGGGTCGGGCACGGCCACCACGGCCGCCTCGACGACGTCGGGATGGTCGAGCAGCACCTGCTCGACCTCGTGGGTGTTGACCCGCACGCCGCGGACCTTGACCTGGTGGTCGTTGCGGCCTTCCAGGGTGATGCGGCCGTCCCGGTCACGCCGCACGAGGTCGCCGCTGCGGAAGTAGCGCCGGGCCTGCCCGTCGTGGTGGTGGGTCGCGAACCTGTCCGCGTCCTGCTCCCGGTCCAGGTAGCCGTCGGTCTGGAAGGGCGTCGCGACGTGGAGCTCGCCGGTTCCCGGCCCGGTCAGGATCCCGCCGTCGGCACCGACGATCACCGCGTGGACTCCGGGCAGCGGGCGCCCGATCGGCACCGGGCCGTCCGCCGGTTCGGTGCCGTCGACCTCGTGCAGGAAGCTGTCGTTGGTCTCGGTGCAGCCGTAGACGTTGTGGAGCCGCGCGGCGGTGAACAGCTGCGGGAGTTCGGCCAGGCAGCGGGCGGGCATGCTGTCGCCGGTGAAGACGACGTGCTCGACGGTGTCGAGCCGCCGGCCGCTCCCGGCGGCCGCGTCGACCAGCAGACGGTAGAACATCGGTACCGCCTGGACGAGTTGGACCGCGTGGCGGGACACGAGGTCCAGCAGGTAGCCCGGCTGGGTGGCCCGGGCCGGATCGACCAGGACGACGCGGCCGCCGTGCTTGAGCGTGGTCCAGATGTCCAGCAGGCACAGGTCGAAGGTGAGCGGCGCGTAGTTGAGGACCGTCGTTCCCCGGCGGATGCCGAACTGCTCGCCGGCCCAGGTGGTGAATCGGTCCACCGCCCCCGTGCTCAGCGGCACGATCTTCGGCCGCCCGGTGGAACCGGAGGTGGTGAACATGAAGGAGACGTCGGCGGGCTCCGTACGGCGCGGCGCCTCCGGTTCCGCCGGCCGGTCCGGGGCGCCCGACCCGGGTCCGGGCGCCCGGGGGCTCTCCGGCGACAGGACGTGCCGGATTCCGGCCTGCTCGACCAGCGCGTGGGGCGTCCTCCCGTCCGGCGTGGGCGCCGGCAGCAGCAGGAAGCGCCGCCCTTCCAGCAGGCAGGCGAGCACCAGGGCGATCGTCGAGGGCGACTTGGCGGCCGGGATGCCGACCGGCTCGTCCCCGCCCGGGGCGAGCCGGGCGATCCGGACGCGCTCCCGCTCCGCCAGCTGGTGGAGTTCACGGTAGGTCGTCTCTTCTCCGCGCCATATCAGCGCCGGATCACCGGGGTGGCCGGTGGCGTGCGAGACGAATGAACCCACCAGGCTCTGCTGCTGCATCACGACTTCTCCGAGTTCATGCAACGGGGTGGGTTCATATACAACGGATGAGTTCATGCAACGGGTTCACCGATCTTATTCGGAACAATGAAGGCCCGGCAGGAAAGGGGCCCACCCGGTCGCCCCTTGGAGACAGAAGAATTATCACGTGGTGCCCGTCCATGGAAGTGGGGTGCGCGATCCGCATCATGACAGCACGTCAGAGAGGGTGCCGGGCCGGCCGCGCCGATGCTAACCGTCGAGCGTGTTCGATCTACATAAGGATTCCGGCGGACTGGCGTAAATATTGTCTTGATGCCTGCAATCCTGTTCTCGATCTTGCGGAGTGAGACGGCAGCGACCTAGTATCCGCCGTACTGTTCGCCAAGTCGCGAATCGGCGAGGGGATTTCCGGGGCGCTGAAGCGTTCCCGATCGCCGTGAAAGGTGCATCCGTCATGCCTGGTCCCGATCGGCGCGCGCACGCTCCGACCCTGTTGTCCTTCGCCCAGCAACGGCTGTGGTTCCTCGACCGGCTGCGGCCGGGCCGGCCGGACCACAACGTCCCGACCGCGGTACGCCTGCGCGGCCGGCTGGACGAGGGGGCGCTCACCCGGGCGCTGACCGAAGTCGTGCGGCGCCACGAGGTGTTGCGCGGCAGGATCGTCGACACCGAGGACGGCCCGCGCCACGTCGCGGAGCCGGTCGAGACCTTCGTGCCGACGATCACCGATCTGACGCACACCCCGGCGGAGCAGGCCTGGCAGCGGGCCCGGGAGCTGGCGGCCGCCGATCTGGCGACCCCGTTCGACCTCGGGACCGCTCCGATGCTGCGGGCCCGACTGATCCGTATCGCCCCCGACGACCACCTGCTGCTCCTGGTGATCCACCACATCGCCTGCGACGGCTGGTCGTTGTCGGTGCTGTGGCAGGAGTTCTCCGCCGGATACGGCGCCGCCGTCGACGGCCGGCCGATCGCCCTGGCGGACCTGCCCGTCCAGTACGCCGATTTCGCCGACTGGCAACGGAGCCACCAGGCCGGAACGGCGATGCTGGACCAACTCGCCTACTGGCGCGAGCACTTGGCGGACCTGAGCCCGTCGGTGCTCCCGACGGACCGAACCCGCCCCGCGGTGTGGTCAGGCCGGGGCGACCAGGTCGAGATCGAGATCCCGGCGGAACTCGCCGAGCGAATACGCGCACTGGGGCGCACCCACGAGGTGACGTCGTTCATGACGCTGCTGGCTGCCTTCCAGGTCCTGCTCGCGCGCTGCACGGGACAGGCCGACGTGACGGTGGGGACGCCGATCTCCGGGCGGACCCGGATCGAGGTGGAGCCACTGGTCGGCTTCTTCGTCAACACGCTCGTCCTGCGCACCGACCTGTCGGGCGACCCCGGCTTCACCGACGTGCTCGCCCGGGTGCGGCGGGGCGCGGTGGAGGCCTACGCCCACCAGGACGTCCCCTTCGAACGGCTGGTCCAGGAGCTGCGGCCCGAACGCGATCTCGGCCAACACCCGCTGTTCACGGTCATGTTCCAGCTGGAGGATCCGCCCGCGCTCCCGTCCGGCCTCCCGGGGCTTGAGGTGAGTGACCATCAGATGCCGAACGACGTGGCGAAGTTCGACATCGAGGTCTCCATGACGGACGGCGGCGATCGCTTCACCGGCGTCATCCGCTACGCCGCCGACCTCTTCGACCGTGACACGGTGCGGCAACTCTCCGAGGGTTACAGGGCCCTGCTCGACCAGCTCGTCGACAGCCCCGAACGGCCGATATCGGCGTGGGAGACCCCTCCCGGCCTCCGGGTGAGCCGCCCCGCTCCCGCCACACCTGGGAGCGGGACCGGGCCCGAGCCCGCCACCGAGTCCGGGCCCGCCACCGAGACCGAGCTCCTCGTGCTGGAGACCTGGGCCGAGGTGCTCGGTGTCACCCCGGACGGCGTGGACAGCGACTTCTTCGAGCTGGGCGGCCATTCGCTCCTCGCCTCGAAGGTCATGTCCCGACTCGGCCGGGCACTCGACCTCGAACTGCCCGTCGCCCTGCTCTTCTACCACCCGACCGTCGCCGAACTCGCCGACGGCATCGACGCGGCGTTGCTGGCGGACCTCGGCGCCGCCGCCGAAGCGGAACCGCTTCCCGCCGGAAAGGCCCGTCACCCGTGAAGGCACAGCACAGTCGCCCCGAGCCCGGCCAGCCGACCGGTTCCACACCCGGAGCCGCCCCGTCGACCGGTCCCACCCGGGCCGCCACACGAGCCCTGCTCGACCAACGCGTCCGCGCGGCCCGGAACAGGGCCGCCGAGGGCGAGCCGGAGGCCGCGATCCCACCCCGCCCGGCGGGTGCGCAGGTCACGTCGTTCACCCAGGAACGCATGTGGCTGATCGAGCGGCTGTCCACCGGCCCCGCGATGTACAACGTCCACGAGGTCTTCCGGCTGCACGGCCCGTTGGACGTGGCGGCCCTCGGCCACAGCCTCACCGAGCTGGTGCGGCGCCACGAAGTCCTGCGCACCGCCTTCCCCGAGCAGGACGGGCGCCCCAGCCCCTCGGTCGAGCCGGCCCGGCCGTTCGACCTGCCCGTCACGGACCTCCGGGCCGAGCCCGCGGAACGCCGGACGCGGCTGGCCCGCGATCTCGTCCAGTCCGAGATCCTGCGCCCGTTCGACCTGGCCGCCGCCCCGCTGCTGCGCGCATCGCTGCTGCGGGTCGGCGAGGACGAACACGTCCTGGTGGTGGTCGTCCACCACATCGCCGTCGACGGCTGGTCGATGCCGCTGCTGTGGGACGACCTGTCGGCGATGTACCGGAGCCGGCTGGAAGGCCGCGAGCACGAGCTGCCCCCCTTGCGGATCCAGTACGCGGACTTCGCCCACTGGCAGCGGGCCCGACTCTCCGGCGAACGCCTGCAACGCCAACTGGACTACTGGAGCGCACAGTTGTCCGGGCTGTCGCCGCTGGACCTGCCCACCGACCGCCCCCGCGGCCCCGCGCCCCGGCGCGCGGGGGGGGGGGGGGCCGGCCCCGGGGGGGGGGGGCGCGGCGGGCGGGGGGGGGGGGGGGGGCGGCGGCGGCGCGGGCGGGCGTTGATGAAGCGGGAGGGC
>NZ_JBHWIO010000046.1:0-26008 GCF_042732075.1 Kitasatospora sp. NPDC059812 | reverse complement strand
GCCGGCGAACGCCGCCAACGCCAACTCCACTACTGGGGCGCGGGGTGGTGCGGGCTTACGCGGCACCCCCAGCCCACCCACCGCCCCCGCGGAGGGGTCCGCGCGGGCCGGGGCGAGCGGATCACCTTCACGGTGCCCGAGGAACTGGCCGGCCGGTTGCGGCTGCTGGGCCGGCGGCACGGCGCGACGATGTTCATGACGCTGCTCGCCGCGTTCCAGGCCCTGCTCGCCCGCTACAGCGGGCAGTCCGACGTGGCGGTCGGCACACCCGTCGCGGGCCGGACGCGTCCGGAACTCGACCCGCTGGTGGGCTCGTTCATCAACACCGTGGTCGTCCGCACCGACCTCGCGGACGACCCGAGCTTCGCCGAACTGCTCGACCGGGTCCGCCGGACCGCCGTGGACGCCTACGCACACCAGGACCTGCCGTTCGAACGGCTGGTGCAGGAGCTGCGGCCGGCCCGAGGCCTCGACCGAAACCCGCTGTTCCAGGTGATGTTCGCCGGCCTGTCCGACCCGGCCGCCGCCCTCCGGCTGGTGGGGACGGAGGTCGAACAGATCGAGGTCGACAACGGCACGGCCAAGGTCGACCTCAGCCTGGTGATAGCCGACCGGTCGGCTATCACCACCGGGACCGTGGCCTTCGACACCGACCTGTTCGACCGCGCGAGCGTGGAACGCCTGGTCGGCCACTACCTGCGGCTGCTGGACGCCGCGGCCGGCGACCCCGACCGTCCCGTCTCACGCCTGGACCTGCTCACCGAGGCCGAGCGCGAAGCGCTGCTGGTGGCCGCCAACGCCACCGACGAACCCTTCCCCGCGGACCTCTGCGTTCACGAACTGGTCGAGGAGCAGGCCCGGCGGACCCCCGACGCGGTGGCGGTCCGCTGCGGCGCCCAGCGACTGACCTACCGGGAACTCGACTGCCGGGCCAACCAGTTGGCGCGGCACCTGCGAGCCCGGGGAGCGCGGCCGGAACGCCTGGTCGGCGTCTGCCTGCCGCGCTCGGCGGACCTGGTCGTGGCCCTGCTGGCCGTCCTCAAGTCTGGCGCCGCCTACCTGCCACTGGACCCGGACCTCCCGGCACAGCGCATGTCGTTCATGCTCGCCGACGCCGAAGTGCCGCTGCTGCTCACCCAGCGCTCCCTGGCCGACCGGCTGCCGCAGCACGGCGCCGCGACGGTGTGGACGGACGACGAGGCCGGGCTCATCGCGGCCCTGCCCGAGGACCGGCTGCCACCGCTCGCGACGCCCGCCAACCTGGCGTACTCGATCTACACCTCCGGTTCGACCGGCCGCCCCAAGGCCGTGCTGGTCCCGCACGAGGGCGTGGTCAACTACCTGGTGGTCCGCGGCCGACAGCTGGACCTCGGCGGGGACGATGTCGTCGCCTCGGTGGCCTCGATCTCCTTCGACGTCATCGTCCCCCAGGTGCTCATGCCCCTGGCCTGGGGCGCGAGCGTGGTGATCGCCCCGTCGGAGGTCGCGGTGGACGGCCCGCGCCTGACGGAGATGATGCGCGAGTTCGGCGTCACCACGCTCATGGCCACACCGGCCACCTGGCTCCTGCTGCTGGACGGCGGCTGGCAGGGCGGCCGGTTCCAGGCGATCTGCGTGGGCGAACCGCTCCAGCCCGCCCTGGCCCGGCGGCTCCTCGACCGGGTCTCCACGCTGTGGAACGGCTACGGTCCCACCGAGGCGTCCGTCGGCTGTGTCACCCGGCGCGTGGACGCCGACCGGGACCTGGCCCGGCCGGGAGGGTCCGTGCCGATCGGCCGGCCGCTGGGCAACCTCCGGATCTACCTGCTGGACCCGGCGGGCGCCCCGGTGCCCGTCGGCGTACCGGGTGAGATCCACATCGGCGGGGCCGGCGTCACCCGCGGGTACGCCAACCGGCCGGGGCTGACCGCCGAGCGCTTCGTGCCCGATCCGTTCGGTGCCGACGGCGGCCGGCTGTACCGGACCGGCGACCTGGCGCGGTACCTGCCGGACGGCAGCCTGGTCTTCCTCGGCCGCACCGACGAACAGGTGAAGATCCGGGGGTACCGCATCGAGCTGGGTGAGATCGAGGCCGCGCTGTGCGCGCAGCCCGGTGTCGCCAGGGCCACGGTGACGGTGCGGGGCACCGGGACGGACGCCGAACTGGCCGGCTACCTGGTGTGGCAGGACGGGCCCGGTGACCTGGCGGTCCTGCGGCGCTCCCTGCGCGAGACCCTGCCCGAGTTCATGGTGCCCACGACGCTGACCGCACTCGACCGGATCCCGTTGACCACGAACGGCAAGGTGGACCGCGGGGCCCTGCCCGAGCCCGCCCGCCACGGCCACGACGCGGGTGCGCTGCCGCCGCGGGACCTGCTGGAACTCCTGATGACCAGGATCTGGGAGCGCGTGCTGGGCACCCCGCGGGTCGGCGTCCGGGACGACTTCTTCGCGCTGGGCGGGCATTCGCTCAGGGCGGTCGAGCTCGTGGAGGCGATCCGGCGGGAGTGGGGGGTCGCCGTGCCGCTGAACACGGTGTTCCGCCATCCCACCGTCGAGGGTCTGTGCGCGGAACTGCCCAACGCCTCGCAGGCCCTGCGCCGGCTCGTGGTCCCGCTGGCCGAAGGAGACCACCGCAGGGCGCCGCTGATCCTGGTGCACCCGCAGAGCGGCGACGTGTGTTCCTTCCTCCACCTGGCCGAGCACCTGGCCGAGCACCTCGCCGAGGGCCTCGCCGAACCGCTCGCCGGCGGCCGGCCCGTCTACGGCCTGGAGGCCGTCGGCTACAACACCGACGAGCCGCCACTGGCCACCGTCGAGGAGCAGGCGCAGCGCTACCTGCGGGAGCTGCGGTCCGTCCTGCCCGACGGCCCGTACCTGCTGGCCGGCTGGTCCTTCGGCGGGCTGGTCGCCTTCGAGATGGCCCGCCTGCTGGAGGAGGAGGGGAACCCCCCGGGATTCCTCGGGATCATCGACGTCGGAGCGCCCGCGTTCACCGACGCGTCCACCAGCGGAGCCACCGAGTCCGACCACGGGCCCACCGGCGGGCCCGACGGCCATGACGCGCACGGGACGGCCCGGTTCGCGCTCGCCGCCGGGCTGCCCACCGGAGCCGTCGGAGCCATCGGAGACCTCGACGAGCAGGACGCCCTGTCCCTGCTGCTCCACGACGCGCACGCCGGCGAGCGCCTCCCCCTACGCGTGCGCACCGAGCAACTGCGGCGCATGGTAAGGGTCTTCACCACCAACGGCGACGCCGCCCGACGCTACCGCTCAACCGCACGGCTGCGGACACCGATCCACCTGTTCACGAGCGCCGAGGAGCACCCCGTGCTCGCCGCCCCGGTCGTGGTCCCCGCCCGGTGGCGCGACCGCACCCTGGGGGCGTTGAGCGTGGTCGAGGTGCCCGGCAACCACCACGACATGCTGTCGCCGCCCCACGCCGCACCCTTCGCCGACGCGCTGTCGGCCATCCTGGAGGAGCTCGGATGAGCGACGGACACGAGCTGCCGTTGTCGTCGGCGCAGTCCGGCATCTGGTTCGCCCACCACCTGCGCCCCGGCAGTCCCGCCTACAACACCGGCGAGTACGTGGACATCCCCGGGCCGATCGACCCGGAGCTGTTCGAGACGGCCGTGCGGCGCGTGGTGGACGAGACCGAGTCCCTGCGCGTTCGCCTCACCGACGGTGCCGAGGGCCCCCGGCAGGTCGTCACCCCGGCGCCCGACTGGTCGATGGACCACGTCGACCTCACCTCGGCACCGGATCCGCTGGGGGCGGCCGAGCGCTGGATGCGCGCCGACCTGTCCACACCGCTCGGGCTCACCCGGGACCGGCTGTTCTGCCAGGCCCTGTTCGCCGTCGCGCCGGACCGCTTCCTCTGGTACCAGCGCGTCCACCACATCGTGGTCGACGGCTTCAGCATGTCGCTCATCGCGCGCCGCGTCGCCAAGACCTACACCAGGCTGGCCGAGGGCAGGGGAGGGGCAGGACCGGCGTTCGGGCCGCTGAGCCTCCTGCTGGCGCACGACGCCGCCTACCACGCGTCGGAACAGCCCGAACAGGACCGGGAGTTCTGGGCGGACCGGCTGGCCGGCCGACCGGATCCCGTCAGCCTCGCCAGCCGCTCGGCGGCCGCCTCGGACGGCTTCCTGCGCCGTACCAGCGCCCTCGACGCGCCCACCGTGGCAGCGCTGCGGCGGGCCGCACGACCCGCCGGGGCGAGCTGGCCCAGCGCCTTCACCGCAACGGTCGCCGCGTACCTCCACCGCCTCAGCGGCGAACGGGACATTGTGCTCAGCATGCCGGTGACCGGGCGCACCGGCTCCTCCGGGCCGGCCGTCCCCGGCATGGTGGCGAACGTGGTGCCGCTGCGGCTGCGCGTGCACCCGGAACAGGGCCTGTCCGCACTCGCGCGACAGGTGGCCGAGGAGGTCGCCGCCCTGCGCGGCCATCAGCGCCACCGCAGCGAGGACCTGCGCAGGGAGCTGGATCCGGCCAGGTCGGAGCGGGTCCTGTTCGGGCCCCTCGTCAACATCATGTCCTTCTACTACCACCTGGACTTCGCGGGCGTCCGGGCCACCGTGCACAACCTGTCCAACGGGCCGGTCGAGGACATCTCGTTCTCCGTCTACGACCGCTCCGACGGCACCGAGCCCCGGCTCGACGTCGACGCGAACCCCGCGCTCTACTCCGAGGCCGAACTCACCGCCCACCAGCAGCGTTTCCTCCGGTTCCTGGGCGCGGTGGCCGCCGACCCGGACCGGCCGATCGGCCGGCCCGACCTCCTCACCCCCGAGGAACGGCAGCGGATGATCGTGGCCGTCAACCGCACCACGCAGCCGCTGCCGCACCCGACGGTGCCGCTGGCCTTCGCGGCCGAGGTCGCGCGCACGCCCGACGCGACAGCCGTGGTGTGCGGCGAAACCACCCTGTCCTACGCGGAGTTGAACGACCGGGCCAACCGGCTGGCCCACCGGCTCATCGCCCTGGGCGTCCGCTGCGACAGCACGGTGGCCGTGCTCATGGAACGCTCCGTCGACGTGGTGGTGTCGGTCCTGGCGGTCAGCAAGGCCGGCGGCGCCTACGTGCCGTTGGACACCCGGGCCCCGACGGCCCGCCTGCGCCGCGTCCTGGAGGACACCGGTGCGGCGGTGCTGCTCACCCACCGGGCCACCCGGGACGACGCGCCGTCCCACGGCACACCGGTCGTGGTCGTCGACGCCGACCCCGGCCTCGCCGACGAGCCGGCCACCGACCCCGTCGTGCCGCTGCGCCCGGACCACCTGGCGTGCGTCCTGTACACCTCCGGGTCCACGGGCACGCCGAAGGGCGTGGCCCTGACCCACCGCAACGTCATCAGCCTGACCGCGCAACGCTATTGGCGCGAAGAGGACGGCCCGCGGGTCCTCGCACACTCCCCGCACGCCTTCGACGCCTCGACCTACGAGTGGTGGGTGCCGCTGCTCAACGGGGGCCGGGTCGTCGTGGCCCCGCCCGGTGAGTTGGCGCTCTCGGACCTCCACCGGCTCATCGTCGATCACCGGGTCGGTGCGCTGTGGCTGACGGCCGGGCTGTTCCGGGTGTTCGCCGAGGAGTCGCCCGGCACGCTGGCCGGGGTCGGCCAGGTGTGGACCGGCGGTGACATCGTGCCGGCCGATGCCGTCCGGCGCGTCCTGGCGCGGTGCCCGGACTCCGTGGTGGTCGCCGGGTACGGCCCGACCGAGGCCACCACGTTCACCACGCGCAGGGTGCTGCGCCCCGGCGAGCCCGTGCCCGACGTCGTCCCGCTCGGTCGACCGGTGGACAACAGGCGGGTGTACGTCCTGGACGAGGCGCTGTCGCCGGTGCCGCCGGGGGTGGCCGGCGTGCTGTACGTCGCCGGTGCGGGCGTGGCGCGCGGATACCTGAACGACCCCCGCCGCACGGCCGGCCAGTTCCTGCCGTGCCCGTTCGGCGACCCGGGCGAGCGGATGTACCGCACGGGCGACGTGGTCCGCTGGAACGCCGAGGGGGAACTCGAGTTCCTCGGCCGCGCGGACGAGCAGGTCAAGCTCCACGGCTTCCGCATCGAGCTGGGCGAGATCGAGGCGGTGCTGGCCGGGCACCCCGACGTCGCCCAGGCGACCGTGGTCGCCGGCCCGGGTACCTCGCCCGGCAGGCGTCTGATCGGCTACGTCGTCCCGGCCGGGGACTCGGGGCTCGACCCGGCGGCAGTGCGGGAGCACGCCTGCGCGGCGCTGCCGGACTACATGGTGCCCTCGGCGATCGTCACGCTCGACGCCTTCCCCCTGACGCCCAGGGGCAAGATCGACCGGGCCGCGCTGCCCGTCCCGGAGCTCGCACCGGCACCGTCCGGGCCCGGGCCGCGAACCCCGGCGGAGCAGACGATGTGCGCGCTGTTCGCCGAGGTGCTCGGCCGGCCCGCGGTGGGCGTCGACGACGGCTTCTTCGCGCTGGGCGGCAACTCCCTGCTCGCGACCCGGCTGGTCAACCGGGTGCGGGTGAGGTTCGGCCGTGAACTCACCCTCGGCGCCCTGTTCCAGGCACCCACGCCGGCGCGCCTGGTCGAGGCGCTCAAGGACGCCCCGGACGCCGCGGCCGCACCGGCCCTCTCACCACGTACACGACTCTGACAGCGATCAAGCGGTCAGCGATCACAGGAAGCACCTCGGCATGGTCCACACCCTCTCCCATCCCGACGAAACGCCGGCACCACCGGCAATACCCGCGACACCGGAGACCCCGATGGCCCCGGAAACCCTGACGGCCCCGGCGCTGGGAGTGTCCCAGGTCCGCCGGTACTACCAGCTCGTCGACGCCGGGGACGTGCCCGCGCTGGTCGCCCTGTTCACCCCGGACGCCCGCTACCACCGCCCCGGCTACCAACCCATGGTCGGGCACGCCGAACTGGAACGCTTCTACCGCGACCAGCGGGTGATCCGCGCCGGCGTGCACACCCTGGCCACCGTGGTCACGACCGACGACGAGGTGGCCGTGCACGGCCTGTTCCGCGGCGTGCTGCACGACGGCGGTGAGGTCGAGCTGCGGTTCGCGGACTTCTTCCGGATGACGCCGCAGGGCCGCATCGCCGCGCGCGACACCTTCTTCCACGTGCCGGCGGTCTGAGGCGGTGGACGCACCCGGTGACACCGCGCACCACGTGCTGCGCGTCGGCCACCGCGTCAGCCACCGCGACGGTTACCGCGACGGCGATGGCCACGGCGACGGCCCACGCGGTCGCGCGTTCAACCCCGACGGGGACACTTCAGTACAGGAAAGCGGGAAGCAGTTGACCAAGACGGTCCTCACCTCCGACATCCCGGCGTTCGTCGGCAGCGGACGGCCACCGTTCGACGCACGGGCCATCCACGAGCTGGTCGCCGAACAGGCGGAGCGGGCCCCGCACGCGCCCGCCGTCACCTGCGACGGGCGGACCCTGACCTACCGGCAGCTCAACGACCGCGCCAACCGGCTCGCCGGGCGGCTGCGAGCGGCCGGACTGGCGCAGGAGGACGTCGTGGGCGTGCTGGTGCCGCGATCGCCTGAGCTGATCGTGGCCCTGCTCGCCGTCCTCATCGCGGGCGGGGCGTACCTCGGACTCGAACCGGACGACCCGGCCGGCCGCCACGCGCTGCTGCTCAAGGACGCCGGCGCGGGCATGGTGATCGTCGGAGAGGCCCTGGGGGAGCAGCTGCCCGACACCGTCGTCACGGTGACGGTCACGGTGACGGAAGGCGGCCCGGCGCAGGAGCCGGCCACCGGGCCGGCGGCTGCGGCCCGCCCCGGCGACCCGGACCGGCTCGCCTACGTCAGCTACACCTCGGGCTCCACCGGCGAGCCCAAGGGCGTCGGCGTGCCCCACCGGGCGATCGACCGGCTCGTCCGGGGCGCGGACTGGGTGGACGTCCGCGCCGAGGACGTCTTCTTCCACCTCGCGCCGGTCGCGTTCGACGCGTCCACGTTCGAGATCTGGGCCCCCCTCGTCAACGGCTGCCGGCTGGTCCTCTTCCCCCCGGTCGCCCTCACGCTGGAGCACGTGGCGCGCGTCGTCCGTGCCGAGCGTGTGACGGTGCTGCTGCTGACCACCGGGCTCTTCCACCAGATGGTGAGCTCCCACCTGGAGGCGTTCGCCGACGTGCGGCACGTCCTCACCGGGGGCGACGTGGCCTCGCCGGGCCACGTCCAGCACCTGCTGGCCCGCTACCCGGAGCTGCTCTTCACCAACGGCTACGGGCCGACCGAGAACACCACGTACACGACCTGCTGGACCAGCAGCACCCTCCCGGAGCTGCGCAGCGTGCCGATCGGCCGCCCGATCAGCGGCACCAGGGTCGCCGTGCTCGACGGCGACCTCAGGCCGGTGCCCGCCGGCGAGTGCGGCGAACTGTACGTGGCCGGGGCGGGCCTGGCCCGCGGCTACCTGGGCCGCCCGGCCGCAACCGCCGAACGGTTCCTGCCCGACCCGTTCGGGACCGAGCCGGGGGCCCGGATGTACCGGACCGGCGACCTCGTGCGATGGCTGCCCGACGGCACGCTGGAGTTCGTCGGTCGCGCGGACGACCAGGTCAAGGTCCAGGGCTACCGCGCCGAACCGCGCGCCGTCGAGGTCGAGCTGGAACGGCTCGCCGAGGTGCGGCACGCGGTCGTGCTGCCGCAGGCCGACCCGGCGGGCGGCACCCGGCTGCTGGCCTACGTCGTGCCCGCGCAGCCCGATCCGGCGGGCAACGCCGACCTCGGCCGGCGGCTGCGCCACGAACTGCGGGACAGGCTGCCGGGCTACCTGATCCCCTGGGCGATCCTCGTCCGCCCCGAACTGCCGGTGAACCGCAACGGCAAGATCGACCGCCGCGCCCTGCCCACCGCCACCCGGGTACCGCGCAACGTGGCCAACGAGTACGTCCCGCCCGTCACCGAGGTGCAGATACGGCTGACCGAGTTGTGGGGCGACATCCTCGGCATCGAACCGGTCGGCGTCGACGACGACTTCTTCGACCTCGGCGGGCACTCCCTGCTGGCCACCGACCTCCTGGTCGCCACCCAGCGCGAGTTCGACGTGGACCTCCCCGCGCAGATCCTGTACCTGTCGCCGACCGTCGCCGAGCTGGCGACGGCCCTCACCGCCCGGATGCGGACGGCGGGCCCGGACGGCCTTGCGGAGAGCCCGGACAGCCCGGCGGCGCGCCCGGACGGCCCGACGGCGGTCCCGGACGGCCCGGCGGCGGTCCCGGCCGACGGTGCACGGCAGGAGCAGGCCCGATGACGGCGGTTCCCCCGACCCCGCGATGCCCGGTCCTCGCCCCGCAGCCGGTCGACCTGATCGACCCCGACCTCTACCACTCGGGCGGGGCGCACGAGGTGTGGCGACGGCTGCGCCGCCACGCCCCGGTGAGCTGGCAGCCGGTCGGCGACATCGGCTACTGGTCGGTCGTCGGCTACGCCGAGGCCAACCGGGTGCTCCGCGACCACGACACGTTCACCTCCGAACAGGGCACCCTGCTCAACCTCCTCGGCCAGGGCGACCCCGCCGGCGGCCGGCAGATGGCCGTCACCGACCCGCCCCGGCACGCGCACCTGCGCGGCCCGCTGCAGCAGGCGCTGTCGATCAAGACGGTGGAGAACGACCGGGAGGCCATCCGCCGGGTCATCGTCGAGCTGCTCCGGCCGTTGGCCGACGGCGGCCCGTTCGACTTCGCCGCCGCCATGGCGACCCTGCCGATGGCGGTGATCGGCACCATGATGGCGCTGCCGGAACAGGACTGGCCGCGACTGGTCCGGCTCGCCCACGCCTGCATCGCCGCGGACGACCCCGAGTTCCAGCTCGCCGCCGGACCGCAGGCCACCCTCGTGACCGCCCACCGCGAACTGTTCGCCTACTTCCAGGACGTCGTCACCGCGCGTCGCCGCGCACCGGGTGACGACCTGATCAGCGTGCTGCTCACGATGGAACTGGACGGACGCCGGCTGTCGCCGGGCGAGATCGTGTCCAACTGCTACAGCCTGCTGCTCGGTGCGACCGTCACCACCGCCCAGCCACCGATCGCGGCGATGGTCGAACTGGCCGGGACGCCGGTCCTGGACGACTGGGCGGCACACCCGGAGCTGCTCGGCAGCGGCGTGGAGGAGGCACTGCGATGGGCCTCGCCCACCCAGCACTTCATGCGCCACGCCACCCGCGACGTCGAGGTCCGGGGCGTGCCGATCCCCGCGGGGGACGCGGTCGTCGTGTGGCTGGGGTCGGCCAACCGCGACGAGACCGTGTTCGCCGACCCGGACACCTTCGACATCCGGCGGCGACCCAACAAGCACATCGCGTTCGGCGTCGGCGCGCACTACTGCATCGGACACACCGTCGCCCGGGTGGCCCTGCGGATCCTGTTCGCCGAACTGCTCGGCCGGTTCACCGGCTTCGAACTCGCCGGGACGCCGCGACGCATGCGCTCGAACATCATCGCGGGCTTCACACACCTGCCGATCACCGCGCAGACCCGCTAGCAGCCGGCACCAGCACCCCGCAGCCGCACCCGAGAAGAAGCCCCCACCCCACCCGGAAGGTCATCAGTGAACGCTCCGCCGGCCCGTACCCGCAACAAGTGGTTCCTGCGCGAGCCGTCGCCGGTGGCACCGGCACGGCTGTTCTGCCTGCCCTACTCCGGCTGCGGAGCGAGCATGTACCGCCAGTGGCCGTCATCGGTCAACGGCGTCGAGGTCTGCCCCGTGCAGCTGCCCGGCCGGGAGAACCGGATGCGCGAGCCCGCCCACACCACCTACGAGGCGCTGGCCGACGACCTCTGCGAGGCGCTGCGCCCCTACCTGGACCGTCCCTACGCGCTGTTCGGGCACTGCGGCTCCGCGTTGGCGGCGTACGAGACCGCCGTACGGCTGGTCGAAAGGGGCTGCCCCGCCCCGACCCGGGTGTTCGTCTCCGCGGAGGTCGCGCCGCAGGACGGCCCCTACGGCCGCTTCCTCGGCATGAACGACGACGAGCTGGCCGGCGAACTGCGCCAGCTCGTCGCGGAACTGGGCGGCACCCTGGAACCGAGCCTGCTCGCTCTCTACCTCGGCGTCCTGCGGAAGGACGTCGACATGAACAAGCGCTACCACGTGGCCGAGCCGGTCCGGCTGCCGTCCCCGATCACCGCCATCGGCTGGACGGAGGACACGGGCATCGAGCCGTCGCTGATGACCGGCTGGTCGGCCTGCGGCGAAACGACCTTCGAACTCCTGGAGGGAGGCCACTACCGCTTCATCGAGGCGCCGACGGACCTCCTGGCGCTCCTGGTCGCGGACCTGACGCCCACCCGGCCCGGCACCCCCTGACACCTGCACCTTCTGACCCCTGACCCCTCTGACACCTGCGCCCGGACGAGCCGGCCGGCAGCACCGATCCGCCGCTTCGGGCGCTGCCACGGCCAGGCGCAGGAGGGGAGCGCGCAGGGCCTGGCGGGGGGGAACTTCACTGATCGCACCTCAACTCATTTCCGCATAACGCCCGCATCGCGGGGCTCGGGCAGGCTAGGGTCGGCGCGTTGACAGCGGATGGACGATGCGTCAACGGCGACGGGGCCGACGCCGCCTGCGCCCCGCCTGCGCCCCTCGGTGACTGTCTGCGCCCCTTGGTGCCTCCGACGCGCCCTTGCGCGCCACCTGCCGGTAAGTGTTAGTGCGCCGTAAATTTGACTTGCCGTCATATTTCCCGGCCCTCCCGGCTCGGCCCGCCTTCGTCGAAAGGTGCTGCCATGCGGCGTATCTCCTCGTGGACGCGAGTACTCCGTTTCGGGCTCAGCGGCTGCCTCCTGGCGGCCGCCTCCGGCTCCGGCATGTGCCCAGCGGTCGCCGGACCGGGCGGTCCGCAGCCGCACGGCGGGCGGTCTCAGGACGGGTGGTCGCAAGGTGGGCCGTCGCAGGGTGGGCCGTCGCCGGAGCAGAGGGTCGAAGCGCTCCTCGGCCAGCTGACCACCGACGAGAAGGCGACGCTGCTACAGGGGATCGCCGCACCGAACGGGGTGTACGCGGTCGGCTACGTCCGGGGCGTGCCACGGCTGGGCATCCCGCCGCTGCTGCTGTCCGACGGCCCGGCCGGCGTACGGGACGGGCAACCGGCGACGGCGCTGCCGGCGCCGGTGTCGCTGGCCGCCGCCTTCGACCCGGGGCTCGCCACCACCTACGGCGCGGTGCTGGGCCGCGAGGCCCGGGCGCGCGGCTACCAGGTGCTGTACGCGCCGATGGTGAACCTCGTACGGGTGCCGCAGGGCGGGCGGAACTTCGAGACGCTGGGCGAGGACCCGTTCCTCGCCGGGCGGGTCGCGGCGGCGGAGGTCCGCGGCATCCAGGCGCAGGGGGTCGCGGCGCAGGTGAAGCACTTCGCGGCGAACAACCAGGAGAACAACCGGCAGTCGTACAGCTCCGAGGTGGACGAGCGGACGCTGGCCGAGATCGAGCTGCCCGCCTTCCAGGCGGCCGTCCGGGACGGCCGGGCCTGGTCGGCGATGTGCGGCTACAACCCGGTCAACAGCATCTGGGCGTGCGAGAACTTCCCGCTGCTGCGGGACGTGCTGAAGGGCCGCTGGGGGTTCGACGGGGCGGTCGGCTCCGACTACCCGGCCACCCACTCCTCGGTGAACGCCGCGGCGGGCGGGCTGGACCAGGAGTTCGGCGGTACGTCGTACTTCGCCGACCTGACGGCCGCCGTGGCCGACGGGCGGCTCGCCCCGGCCGTCCTGGACGACCAGGTGCGGCGGGTGCTGCGGCTCATGGTCCGGACCGGAGCGCTGGACGGCGGCCCCCCCCCCCCCCCCCCCCCCCCCCCCCCCGCCCCCGCCCCCCCCGCGGCGGGCCCCCCCCGCGCCCGGGGGGGGGGCCGGGGGGGCGCCCCCCGGGGGGGGGTGCGGGCCCGCGCGCCCCCCCCGACGTTGCGCGGGGGGGGGGGGCGGCGCGGGGCCCCCCCCACGCCTACACCGGCGGCTACGGCTCCTCGCACGTCGCCCCCTACCCCGAGCAGGTCGTGACGCCGCGCCAGGGCATCGCCGCCCGGGCCGGTGCGGGCGTCTCGGTGCGCTACCACCCGGGCGACGACGCGGCCGCGGCCGCCTCGGTGGCCGCCGGGGCGGACGTCGCGGTGGTGGTGGTCGGCGACGAGGAGACCGAGGGCGCGGACCGGGGCTCGCTGGACCTCGCCCCGGCGGACGACGCGCTGATCCGCGCCGTCGCCCGCGCCAACCCGCGGACGGTGGTGGTGCTCAACACCGGCGGGCCGGTCACCATGCCGTGGCTGGACGCGGTGCCGGCGGTGGTCGAGGCCTGGTACCCGGGCGAGCAGAGCGGCACCGCGCTCGCCGACGTGCTGTTCGGCGACGTCGATCCGGCGGGGCGGCTGCCCGTCACCTTCCCGACCTCGGCGGCGGCCACGCCGATCCGGGACGCCTCCCAGTACCCCGGCACGGACGGCGCCTACCACTACACCGAGCAGCTCGCGGTCGGGTACCGCTGGTACGACGCGACCGCCACCGCCCCGCTGTTCCCCTTCGGCCACGGCCTCTCGTACACCACCTTCGGCTACAGCAACCTCACCGTGACCGGCCCGGACGCCGCCGGCCGGGTGCGGGTCGGCTTCGACCTCGCCAACCAGGGCGCCCGGACCGGCACCGAGGTGCCGCAGCTGTACGTCTCCTTCCCGTCCGCGGCCGGCGAGCCGCCGCAGCAGCTCAAGGCCTTCGACAAGGTCACGCTGGCGCCCGGCCGATCGACGCACGTGGAACTGCCGCTGGACCGCTCCTCCTTCGCGCTCTGGGATCCCGGCGTGCACGGCTGGCAGGTGCCCGGCGGGCGGTACGGCCTGACGGTCGGCTCCTCCTCGCGCGCGCCGAAGCTGCAGGGCACGGTGGACGTCCCGGCCTCGCCGGCCGTCTCCACCTGGTCCGGGCGGATCACCGGCGCCGACGGGTCCTGTCTGGACGCGGGCGCCGCCGCCGCGGACGGCAACGAGGCGGTACGGCTGGCCGGCTGCGCGGGCACGGCGGCCCAGGACGCCACGGTCGGCTCGGACGGCACCGTCCGCGCCCTCGACGGCTGCCTGACCCCGGCGGGCCCGGACGACGGCGCCGCCGTCCGGCTGCGGGACTGCACCGCGGGCGCCGACCAGGTGTGGCGCCCGGGCCCGGACTCCTCGCTCCTCCACCCGGAGTCCGGCCGCTGCCTCGCGGCCGTCGACGGCCGGCTGCTGCTGCGGACCTGCTCGGGGGGCGCCGAGCAGAGCTGGGCCACCCCCCGCCCGAGCGGCCGGGTGACCGGCATCGCCGGGCAGTGCGTGGACCTCAACCGCGCGGACACGGCCAACGGCACCGCCGTTCAGCTCTACCGCTGCAACTCCACCGGCGCCCAGGACTGGACCGTCGGGCAGGACGGCTCCCTGCGGGCCCTCGGCAAATGCCTGGACGTCACCAACGGCTGGACCGCCGCCGGAACGCCCGCCCAGCTCTACGACTGCAACGGCACCGGCGCCCAGCGCTGGCAGCCACGCCCGGACGGCACGCTCCTCAACCCGGCCTCCGGCCGCTGCCTCGACGCCCGCGACGGCAGCGGCGCCGACTGGACCAGGCTGCAGATCTGGGACTGCCACGGCGGCCCCAACCAGCGCTGGACCCTCCCGTCCTGACACCTGCCGTCGGCGCAGGCGCCCGCCGCCGTCCGATGGCCGCGGCGGCGGGGCTGCGTCAGTCGTTTGCTTCCAGAGCCGGGAGGTAGGCGCCGGCCTGGCCGGCGGCGGTCGGGTGGAAGGACTGTCCGATCGGCCAGTTCAGGGCGTGCAGCCAGGGAGCGGGGTCGCAGAGCTGGTGGCCGGCGAACCGGCTGGTCACATCCGCGTAGGCGAAGTTCGGGTACTTGGCGGCCTCGCTCTGGATGACGCTGTTCAGGACGTCGGCGCCGTCGTTGAGGGCAGAACGCCTGGCCGGGCTGATCCCCGGGCAGAGGGGGGCGCCGGAGTCGTAGAAGCGGGGGTAGCCGAGGATCACCACGTGGGCGTTGGCGGCGCGGGAGCGGATGGCGCCGTAGACGGTGTCGAGTTCGCCGGGGAGTTGGGTGCGGGCGGTGTTCTCTGCGGAGGAGACGGCGCTGAGGCAGGCGGCGTCGCTGCCGAGCAAGCAGTAGGCCAGTACGTCGCGCAGGCCGACGTCGTTGCCGCCGATGGTCATGCTGACCAAGGTGGTGCCAGAAGTGAGCGGGGTGAGTTGGTTGTTCACGACGTCGGTGGTGGTGGCGCCGCCGCAGGCCTGGAAGTCGAAGGTGGCCGGTGAGGTGGACTGGGCGTAGAGGTACGGGTACGCGTTGGTGCTCTGGTTGCAGCTGTTGAGGTACGTGCTGGATGATCCGCCGCCCGCGGAGTAGGAGTCGCCGAGGGCCACGTAGTTGACGGTGGCGGCGTGGGCGGTGCCGGTGGTGGCGGCGAGTGCGGTGGTCGTCAGGGTGAGGAGCGCGGCCGCGAGGGCTGCGGGGCGGGTTCGGCTCATCGGTTGCCTCCTTGGTGGGACGGCTGGTGTGTCAGTGGGGCTGTTCGGCGTTGCGGCGCGGTGCCCGGACGCGGTCAGGAGTGCTGACCGAGGAAGTCGGCGAGCTCCTTGTCGTACTGGGCGGGGTCGGCGTTCCAGGAGCCGGTGTGGCCGGCCCCGGGGACGGTGACGAGTCGGACCTTGTCCGGCCAGTCGCGGGCGAATCGGGCGCTGCTGGCGTACGGGACGAGTGTGTCGGCGGTGCCGTGGAAGAGCAGCACGGGCTGTCCGGGGCCGCCGTTGCGCCGGTTCGCCGCCAGGGTGTCGACCTGGTCGAGGTCCACTCCGGCTTGGATCTGGATGAAGGGGGCCGTGAGGTCGGCGATGGGGAACGGGAATCCGAGGCCGGTGGCGATCGTGTCGATGGCCGCCCGGTAGTCGAGTGCGGGTGAGTCGAGGACGACTGAGCGGACCGCGCTGGTGTCCTGGGCGCGCTGCAGGTAGTTCTCGACGATTGCGCCGCCCATGGAGAACCCGTAGAGCACCACACCGGAGGCTCCGTGGGCGCGGGCGTAGCGGACGGCTGCGTCGAGGTCGCGCCATTCCGTGTTGCCGAGTTGTCGGTTGCCGTTGGAGTCGCGGGGTGCGCCGGGGTCGTTGCGGTAGGTGATGTCGAGGATCGGGTAGCCGAGGTCGTGCAGTTCGGGCATCGTCCGCAGGCCCGCGCTGCGGCCGGCGCCGAGCCCGTGGACCTGGATGACCCAGGTGCTGCGCGAGCCCGGGAGGTACCAGGCGGGCATCGGGCCCAGGTCGCCGGGGTAGCTGACGTCCTGGTGGTCCAGCCCCACCGCTCGGCGCGGGTCCGAGTTCCACACGGTGACGATGATCTTCGCCTTGGCGCCGACGGCGGGTGGGGTGGTGGCCTGGAGTTCGCGGGTGACGGTCTTGCTGTCCGAGGCGAGGATGCGGCCGAGTTCTCCCGAGCGCCGCTGCGCGGATCCGCTGTCCTGCCAGACCAGGCCGTAGGTGCCGGCGTAGCGGCTCTCGTCGGTGGCGGGAAGGGTCACCGTCGCGGTCCCCACGGCGATGACGCGGGTGTTCAGCGGGGTGTCGTCGGTGGGGTGCAGCAACTTGCCGGTCAGTAGCCACAGCGCGCCGGACGCCGCCGTGAGAGTGAGGACGAGCAGGCCCGTGACGGCGACGACGATGCGTCGGCGCAGGCGGGTACGGCGGCTGGACGGTGGTGTCGTGGGGTCGGTCATCGCCGGGGTCGGTTCTTGGTTCATGGCTGCTTCAGCGTGGTGGGGCCGGAGGCCAGGGTGAGGGCGAGTCCGGTCGGTGTGACGGTGAGTGAGACGGGCTTGAGGGACAGGGGGTAGTCGGCTTGTTGTTTCCGCGCGGTGAGCTTGGTGTTGATCTGGTCGAGCTGGGGACCGGTGATCGTTCGGCCGAGGAACTGCAGGCTGGTGGCGGTGATGGTGACCCGGTCGCCGGCCAGGGCGGGCTTCAGCGTCAACTGGCCCATGCCACCCGGGCCCAGGGCGAGCAGGAGGGTGCCGGTGGCGGGGTCGGTCCGGGTGCTGCTGACGGGAACGCCCTGGCCCGAGTCGCGGATCGTTTCCGCCAGGGAGTCGGCGGGGATCGTGACGGTGGCCCGGACGTCGGACGCCGTCGCGGGCTCGGCCAAGTGGAGGTCGTCGAGCGTGATGCGGACCGAGGCGCCCGTGAGTGGGCCGAGGTGGGCGTTGTCCGCGCCGAGCGTGACGTGATCCAGGTGCCGGTCGAGGACCGTGAGCAGCGCCGGGCCGGCGCCGGTGTCGACCGTCACGCGGGTGGCGAGCGCCTTTCCCATGCGGTCGGCGATCCGGCTCTCCAGGACGTGCCGGGTGACGGCCTCGCCGCCCCCGGCGAGGGCCAGCACGACGGCCACGGGCAGGACGACGGCGCGGGTGATCCGGCCTCGCCGGGTGGTCGGGCGGCGGAGGCGGCCCAGCCGCGTGGTGGCGGTTCGGGCCGGCTCGGGACGGGTGGTCATCATTGTCCTGCTGTCGTTGTCGGGGCGTCGGAGGGGGCGGGCGGCCCGGTGCGGTCCCGGCGGCGTCCTGTGGTCGGCCGTTGTCCTGGGGACGGGGCGCGACCGGTGTGCGTGAGCAGCACGACGACCGCGACGATCAGGAGGGCCGCAACACAGACGCCGAGCAGCGCGAGGGATCTGGAGCCCGTGAGCACGACTGCTCTCCCTTGTCCTGACCCCGCGGGTCGGCGAGGTCGGAAGCATCCTGTCGCCGTTGTGCAAGGCGAAGGTTCGGCCTGTGTTCGGGCCGTGTAAGGATCGCCGTCGGTCCGCCGGACGGTGACGGTCCGCGGGTTAGCATCGGTGCAGTTCGAAGCCGTGGCACGCGCGACTGGCCAAGCAGCCGCGAGATGGGTGCCGCGGCGCAGGGAGACTGCGGTGACACCGGACAGATGACACAGAGCAAGGGCCTTGTACTGGTGGTGGAGGACGAGCGCCACATCGCCGACCTCCAGCGCCTGTACCTCACCCGCGAGGGCTTCGGCGTCCATACCGAGGCCGACGGCACCGCCGGGTTGGCTGCCGTGGCACGGCTGCGGCCGGTGGCGATCGTTCTCGACATCGGGCTGCCCGGGCTGGACGGCACGGACTTCTGCCGCCGGCTGCGCGCCGCCGACGACTGGACGCCCGTCATCCTGGTCACCGCCCGGGACGAGGAGGCCGACCGGATCCTCGGCCTGGAGATCGGCGCCGACGACTACCTCACCAAACCGTTCTCGCCCCGCGAGCTGGTCGCCCGCGTCAAGGCTGTGCTGCGCCGCACCGCCGGCCCACCGGTCTCGGCCGTCCTGGGCACCAGCCGACTGCGCCTGGACCCCGGCCGCCGCACGGTGCTCTGCGACGGTGAACCGCTGGAGCTGACCACCACCGAGTTCAACCTGCTCGCCCACCTGCTGGCCCGGCCCGGTCAGGTCTTCAGCCGCGAGCAGCTCCGCGCCCAGGTCTGGGGGCAGGCCGACTACGGTGACAGCCGGGTCGTCGACGTCTACGTCTCGCAGCTGCGCGCCAAGCTCGGCGACGCCAGCCCGATCCGCACCGTGCGGGGGATCGGCTACAGCGCCCAGGAGCCGGACCGGTGAGGCGCCTGCGCGCGGGCTCACTCACCGGCAGCCTGGTCCTGCTCGCCACCGTGGTGGCAGCCACCGCCGTGCTACTGGCGGGGGTCGCGGCCTGGCAGACCGCCTTCTCCAACGCCGAGTCCCAGTACCGGGAGCGCCTGTCCCGGCAGGCCACCGTGCTCAGCCTCGCTCCCAACCTGTCCGTGCTGCTCCTCGACCAGACCCAGCGGCTGACCGGGGCCACCGGCGTCCTGGTCGCCGTCGTCGCTCCCGACGGACACGTGGACGGCCCCGCGGCGAAGGCCGTCGCCCCGGCCGACCGGGACGCGCTGCTCGCCGGACGGACGCTCTCCGCCACGGCCTCGCTCGGCGACCAGCGCGTACTCGTCCAGGGACACCCGGCAAGCAACGGCGGCGCTGTCGTGCTGACCCAGCCGTTCACCGAGGTCGATGCGGCGGCCAGCCGGATGCGCGGCAGCCTGACGCTCCCCCTGGTCGCGGGCCTGGTCGGAGCCGCCCTCGCCGGAGCCCTGCTGGCCCGCCGCATCGCCCGCCCCCTGGTCGCGGCGGCCGGTGTCGCCCACCGACTCGCCGCAGGTGAACGCGGCCTGCGCTGCGAGGCCGACGGCCCCACCGAGGCCCGTGACGTCGCCCAGGCCCTGAACGCACTGGGCGCCGCCCTCGAACGCAGCGAACAGCGCCAGCGCGACTTCCTGACCTCGATCTCCCACGAGATCCGTACCCCCCTCACCGCACTCCAGGGCTACGCCGAGGCCCTCACCGACGGGGTCGTCGAACCCGGGCAGCAGGCCCAGGTCGGCCAGATCCTCCTGACCGAGACCAAACGCCTGGACCGCTTCGTCTCCGACCTGCTCGAACTCGCACGCCTGGACGCCGACGACTTCCCCATCACCCGCGAACCCACCGACCTCACCGCCCTCGTCCGTGAGACCGCGCAAGCCTGGGACCAGAGGGTCCGACAGAGCGAACTCCACCTGCGGGTGGAAACGGCCGGGGAACCCGTGATCACGGTCACCGACGGATTCCGGGTCCGCCAGCTGCTCGACGGCCTGATCGGCAACGCCGTGCGGATCTCGCCGCCCGGCGCCCCCGTGGTGCTGGCCCTGCGCCGAACGGACAGCGGCGACACCGAGCTACAGGTCCGCGACGGCGGCCCCGGCCTGACCGACGAAGACATCCGGGTTGCCTTCGAACCCGGCGCCCTGCACTCCCGCTATGCGGGCACCCGCCCCGGCGGCACCGGCCTCGGCCTGGCCATCACCCGTCGCCTCACCGACCGGCTCGGCGCCACCATCACCGTCCACGGCCACGGCCCCGAGGGCGGCGCCTGCTTCACCGTCGCCCTCGGCACCATCCCGCTCGATGCGTAGCCGCCCGCGCAGCACCCCGGACCAGAGCCGCGTCCGAACCGCCTGCCCCGAGCAGCGCCCGGGGCTCGCTTCGAAGGAATAATTCGCACACTACTCATATGGCGCTATCCGGCCCGCCTCCGACTGTGATGACCTTGGCGACTGTGGCGCGAGTCACATCGTGCGACATCGCGCCACATCACATCGCGTCACATCGCGGCGGAATCGCACCGCGGTGGGTGCCCGACCCAAGGCGATCGAGGAGGTACTCGTGAGTGGCAGGGAGAACGGTGGCAGGGGGGCCGAAGGTGACGGCTTCCGGGATCTGGGCCCCGAGGAGCTGGCGGAGATCGAGCGTGTGATCCTCGGCGGCGACGACGGGATCGCGCTGCGGCACGCCGCGCACGAGGCCGGCGGGCCGCGCGTGTCCGCGGCCGATCTGCAGAAGGCCCTTGAGCTCCACGTGTGCATGGGCCTGAACGCCTGCCGGAACCACGACATCGACGAGAAGGCGCCGATGGCGGGCATGGGAGCCTGTGCCACCGTCCTGCACGTGTGCCACGGCGCCAACGAGTGCCGCGGGCAGGGCGGGTGCGGCTACACCGGCCCCGACGCGGAACTCGCCAAGCCGGGCGACCAGGCCTGTCGGCAGAACGGCAGCTGCGCGAGCCCGATCAACGTCAGCCGGGTGTTCGCGGGCGGCCCGCTGAAGGGCAAGAGCGTCTGGAAGCTCGCCCGCCAGCTGTTCGAGGCCCGGATGTACGCCGCCGGCCTCCCGTTCGGTCCGTCCCCGGGCGAGGGCTACCCGGACGACCTGGTCCCGCCGTACGAAGTGAACGAGGCCGAGCGGAGGAAGAAGAGGCTCGACCGGAGCAAGCCGCAGGTGCTCCCGCTGCCGTCGGACGAGGCGAACGCGTGACGCAGCGTCACCACGGCGAGCGGGCCGACCGGGTGTCCCGCTTCGACCTGCCGAACCTGGGGTTCGGTGTCGGCCTGCGCAGCCCGCACCACCGGTACGTACTGGACCACCTCGGCGATGAGCTGGGCGCCGAGTGGCTGGAGATCATCTCCGAGAACCACCTCGACTCCCACGGCCACCCGCGTCACGTACTGGACCGGGTCGCCGAGCGGCACTCCCTGGTCATGCACGGGGTGTCGCTGTCGATCGGCAGCGTGGAGCCCCTGGACTTCGACTACCTGAGGAGGCTCCGGCAGCTGGCCGACGCGGTGGGCGCCGCCTGGGTGTCGGACCACGTGTGCTTCACCGGGGTCGCCGGGCTCAACACCCACGACCTGCTGCCGGTCCCCTTCACCGAGGCCGCGCTGACCCATCTGGTGCGACGGGTCAGGACCGTGCAGGACTTCCTGGAACGCCCGTTGGTGCTGGAGAACCCCAGCACGTACGTGGGCTTCACCGCATCGACCATGCCGGAGGAGGAGTTCGTCGCACGTCTGGCGACCGAGGCCGACTGCGGGCTCCTGCTGGACGTCAACAACGTCTACGTGTCGGCCGTCAACCACGACACCGATCCGCGCGCATACCTCGGAGCACTCCCGCACGACCGGGTCGTGCAGATCCATCTGGCCGGTCACACCGACGCGGGCACACATCTGATCGACACCCATGACGGACCGGTCGCACCGGCCGTGTGGGAGCTGTACGACGCGGCGATCGCGCTGACCGGGCCCGTGTCCACCCTGCTGGAGTGGGACGACCGCCTGCCGCCCTTCCCCGAACTGGTCGCGGAACTCGACAAGGCGCGCCGGCGGGCCCTCGAACCGCCGAACGCCCGTGTCACGGCGGGAGTCTGACATGTCGACGGTCGAAGGAGCGCCGGCGCACCTGGCCGAACTCCAGCACTGGCTGCAGGCCGCCGTCCTCCACGCCACCGGCCCGGACCAGGCGGGCGGCGCGGCCACCGCCCAGGTGCTCACACCGTCCGGCCGGCTCACCGCCGGCGAGCGGCTGGACATCTACCGCCGCGGTTACCGGCTGCGCCTGCTGGCCTGCCTGCGCTCCTGCTTCCCCGCGTTGCGCCGACTCCTGGGGCCGGAGGCCTTCGACGCGCTCGCCACCGAGTACCTGAGCACCTGCCCGCCCCGCAGCTGGACCCTGGAGCACTTCGCCGACGGCTTCGCGTCACACCTCGCGACCACCAGGCCCGACCTCGACCTGCCGGGCCGCGACGCCGACCCCTGGGTCCAGCTGATCGTCGAACTCGCAGGATACGAACGGGCTTTCGCCGAGGTGTACGACGCCGAGCCGGCCCGCGCGTGCCGCGTGCTGGCCTGTCGCCACCCCGTGCACCGCTACGCGGCCGCGGTGGCCCGCGGCGAGGACCCGCAGCCGCCGGCCGCACGCCCCGTACTCCTGGCGCTGCGCCGCCGGGACCACGGCGTCCACGTCACGGAGCTGACCGAGGACGTCCGGCGCACGCTGCTCGCCTCCTCGAACACCGAGCACCCCGACACCGAGCACCCCGACACCGAGCACCCCGACACCGAGCACCCCGACCGCCCCGACCGGGCCGGTCCGCCATCCGCACCGCCCTCACCGCGCCCCGAGCGCCCGGAACCGAACGGAGCCGAGGTATGACGACCGACGCCACCAAGCCCGCCACCCGCCGCCTGCCCGACATCCCCTTCGCCGTCACCCCGATCGGCACGATCAAGGCCGATCGACCGATCGAGGACATCGACACCTTGCTCGACCACCTGTACCAGGCGGCCCAGGTCGAGCTGTCAACCGTCCCGATGTACCTGTACGCGGCCTACTCCATCGGGACCAAGGGCCACAGCCAGTGGGACCCGGGAATCTCCGCCCAGCGCACGATCATCAGCATCGCGATCGAGGAGATGCTGCACCTGTGCCTGGTGCGCAACCTGATCATCGCGCTCGGCGGAGCGGACCGGATCGTCTTCTACGACCCGGACTTCATCACCAGGTACCCGAGCCTGATGCTCCATCGGACTCCGCCGCTGACCCTCCACCTGGAGCCGTGCAGCAAGGATCTGATGAACCGGGTGTTCCTGCCGCTGGAACTGCCCGCCGAGAAGGGGGCGAAGCCGCAACCGGGCGAGTACAACACGCTCGGCCAGTTCTACAAGGCGATCGAAGTCGGCCTCAAGCACCTGACCGAGGCCGACCCGGACGACGTGTGGAAGTACGCGAAGGCGAACGCCTCCTGGCAGTACGAGAGCGCGTACTGGAACCACGACGGCGGCGGCGAACCCGTGGTCATCACCGACCTCCACACCGCCGAGACCGCTCTGAAGATGGTGGTCGAGCAGGGCGAGGGCGTGGACCCGAAGAAGGCCACCGTCCCGATCGACCCGGTCAACCCGCGCCCCGGCCTCGACGAGCTCTCGCACTACGCGAAGTTCAAGAGGATCGAACAGGGCATCGAGGTCACCGGGCAGGTCCGCAACGTCCCCAGCGATCCCCGGGCGAAGGGCTTCTCCGGACCGGCCGCAGGCCTGGCCGTCCTCTTCAACGCCGCCTACTGCTACACCCTGGCCATGCTCGACAAGCTCTACGACGTCCAGTCGAACTTCAACCCGAACCAGCGGAACACCCGCTACCACCTGGAGCGCACCTTCATCGCCTCGATGAGTGGTGTGCTCTACCCCATCGCCGAACTCCTCATGACGACCCCGGGCAGCGACGACCCCGCCTGGGACGGGACCTGTGCCGCTCCCACCTTCGAGTACTACGACTTCGCCGCCGAGCAGAAGGCCAAGGGACACCGGACCATGAAGGAGCACCTGCTCTGGCTCTGCGAGACCGCCGTCGTCGACTTCCCCGAACTCGGCGGTGACAACAGCGTCCACTGGCTCCTGAAGAACCTGCCCAGCGTGGATGACATCCCCTCGGATCCCCCCGCCAGCCGCCCGCGCCCGATGCCCAACTGACGGACCGCGACCGGCGCCCCGGCACGCCCGCTTCGCGACTCGGTGACGTGAGCCGCTCAGCGCAGGCCGGCCACGACGTCCCTGACACGGGACAGTGCTTCCGGCTCCTCGTGGAGAGTGCGTGTGACGAGGGATACCCCTTGGGCCATTGCCTGGGGTGTGCTCCTGCCGTTGAGGGCCATCAGGACCTTGAGCCTGAGGTCGAGGAACTCCTGTGCGCGGCGGCGGCAACCGGAGATCACGTCGTCCAGGCCGCCCTGGAGGTCGAACTCCCGGGCGAGGTGTTCCAGTCGACGCAGGACGGCCGTCTTGTGTTCCCAGAGGAGGTGGAACTGCCGGTAGTCGATGAGGTGGTCTCCTGCCTCGACGGCCTTCAGGTGGCGTATGAACCTGTCGTGGACCTCGAACCCCGACGAGACGGTGAAGTCGGGCGGTTGGGCCTCGGGTTTCGGTGGGGACCACCACCAGTACTCGGTACCGGCGCGGAAGATGTCCAGCTCGGGTGCCTCCAGGTAGCTCGACAGCTCGGTCCACAGCCGCCCGGGATCGAACGCCGGGCGCGTCCGCACACGCTGGAGGAGCTGGACGGGGTAGCGGATCGCGGCGAAGTCGGAGTTCGGTGCCGTCAGGGACAGCGCTCGTTCGAAGGCTTCCTCGAAAGCCCGGTAGCCGAACTCCAGGGTCTGGAACCGCTGGCTTCCGGGCCGTCCGATCGCACCGCCGAAGCCGACGACGCGGAGCTGCTCCGACCGGTCGTCGTAGCCGTGGACGAGAAGCTCATGGACGAAGGGACGCGGCTCCCCCCGCAGGAAGGAGTCGTCCACGAAGACGATGACGTGCCGGCCGGAGTCGATACAGCTTCGGAGGAACGCAACGATGCGGCCGATGCGCCCGGCGGCCGCGCGATCCAGTGTCCGGGTGTGCAGGACTTCCCGACAGGTCAGTGAGCTGTGGAAGTCCAGGTGTGGCGCCTTCTGCTGGGAGTCGGAACCCATGGCATAGAGCTGGATGTACTGCGAGTAGAACCATGGCCTCATGGCCTCGTCCGCGAGGATCACGCAGAGCGGTAACGCGCCGGCCAGATAGGTGTTGTGATCACTTTGGAGGACGGTCGGGAGTTCGTTCTTTCCTGGCACTGTCGTTGTCACCACCGGATCCGGGACGAAGAACCACTCGGTACCTGCTGTTAGGGCGTGTCTGCCCGTGCGCCGTTCCGGGTCGGGCGGTGGACGGCGCACGGGCATGGCGAAGGACCCCTCGCCGTTCGTCCGCTCGGCCCTGGGGCCGTCATGCCCCGGCCCGGGCCGTCGCGGTGGCGTCCGCCAGCCGGGTAGCGGCTTCGGCCGGTGGGGGACGGCCGTTGCCGGGATGCCTGAGCTGGCGGTTCAGTCGGTCAGGGGGCACCTCCTGCTGGATGCGCTCGGAAGAGCGAGATAAATGGTCCATACCAAAATGGTCCATACCAATGGGAACTTAAACGCTTTAGCAGGCTAGCCATCACAAGTTCATTCGCGCAACGGGAAGTTGGCGGTGTCTTCGTGGCGCGTCCGGCGTCCAGGGTGTGCGGGCGGCTGCGGGCACCTCGGCGAGGGGCCGGCCGGCATCCCGGCGACCATCGTCTGAGCTGCTGATCTTCGGTGGACCGAGATCCGGGCCGGCGGACGGCGGGGCGGCTTGCCACGGGTTTCGGCCCGGGCGATTCCGGAGGAGGAAGGCGGATCCGGGCCTCGGACCGGCACTTCGGGGAAGGTGTGTGAAGCTCGTAGCCCTGGTTGAAAAGGTGGTTGACATATCCTCGACCACTGTCCTTGTATGGGGCGGGCACAGACCGATGACGCAGGAGCTCCGGCATCCACGAGGGATCCGCCGGAGCCGCATGGGCGGGCCGACGCAGATAGCTCCAGGGGGGGCTGCGTCGAGCATTCGGTCGTTTCGAATCGATGACATGCCTTCTCCGCGGTCGGCGGGAAGGCGAGCCGAGGCCGTGCGATATCAGGCCTGGATCGATGCCATACCGTCCGCGGACCCGGGGGGGGGGGCCCCCGCCCCCCCCCCGGGGGGGGGGGGGTTGAAGGGGGGGGGGGTGGGGGGGACATAGCAACACCGCGGCGCGCGGGGCCGCCCCCCCGC
>NZ_JBHWIO010000045.1:63100-66502 GCF_042732075.1 Kitasatospora sp. NPDC059812 | reverse complement strand
GGTTACATTCCGAACCCGGAAGCTAAGCCTTACAGCGCCGATGGTACTGCAGGGGGGACCCTGTGGGAGAGTAGGACGCCGCCGAACAATCATTCACAGAGAACCCCCATCCGGGAAACCGGATGGGGGTTCTCTGCATTTCCGGGGCTTTGGGACTTCAGGGCCTCAGATCGGATCGAGTCGGAAGATCGAAGGCGCCCCCTCGCCGTTTACCGGGTGGGCGGGGTGACGATGGGGAACTTCGGGTCGGGGAGGGTCAGGGTGGCGAAGACGGCGTCGGCCGCCTGCTGGGCGTTCGCGCCCGTCAGCGCGATGTGCCGGTCCTCGACGGCCTGGTCGAAGTTGTGTCGGAAGCCGGGGGTCTGGGCGAGGTCGTCGAGGGTTTGGCGGCTGAGCGTGATGGTGGCGTCCGGCACGTCGACGAGGCGGTCGCCGCCGGCCACGAACACCAGCACGCCGTTGCGCAGGGTGGTGGTGCAGGTGTCGCCGGTGTCGGTGAACACCCAGTTCAGGGTGATCGGGAGGCGGTTCCGCTCGGCGGCCGTCGGCCCGTCCACGCTGCGGGCGAGGGCGGAGAAGAACTGGTCCAGGGTGGTGCTGCGGATCAGGTCGGCGGAGGTCTGGCTGGTGATCAGCGGCTGCGGGCCGTCGACGACCTCCCGGGCGCCGGTCAGGTAGGCGTTGCGCCAGGTCCCGTTGGCGCTGCCGTAGCCGAGCTGGGTGAAGACCTTGGCCTGGAGCTCCTTGGCCCGGGTGACCTGCGGTTCGGCGAGCGGGCTGCCCGAGTCGGCGGCGGCGCCGAAGATGACGTGGTCGAGGAGTTCGGCGGCCCAGCGGAAGCCGTCCGTGGTGTCGGTGTCGTAGGCCCGCTGGGCCGCCGTGACGACGGCCTCGGCGCCGCCCATCGCCTTGACGTACGCCGCGCCGGCCTTGACGGGCGGGAGCTGCCACAGGTGGGCCGGGTTGGCGTCGTACCAGCCCATGTACCGCTGGTAGACCGCCTTGAGGTTGTGGCTCATCGAGCCGTAGTAGCCCTGGTTGTACCAGTGGTCGTCCAGGCCCGGCGGGAGGGTCTCCAGCTCCTCGGCGATCTCGATGCCGGTGCGGCCGGCGTTGATCAGCCGCAGCGACTGGTCGTTGAGGTAGCCGTACATGTCGCGCTGGGTGTTGAGGAATTCGAGGATGCGGGCGTTGCCGGGCGCGCTGCCCTCGCCCGCCTCGCTCCACATCGGCCAGTGGTGCGAGGCGAACAGGACGTCGGTCTCCTTGCCGAAGGTCTGGATCGCCTCGGTCAGGTACTTCGACCACGCGTGCGCGTCCCGCACCTGCGCGCCCCGCAGGCTGAGGATGTTGTGCATGGTGTGGGTGGCGTTCTCCGCGATGCACAGGGTCCGGGCGTCCGGGAAGTAGATGTTCATCTCCGCCGGGGCCTCGGTGCCCGGCGTGAGCTGGAACACCATCTGCACGCCGGCCAGGTTGAACTGGTACAGCCCCGGCCGCCAGGGGATGACGTACGTGCTGTCGCTCCACTGGTCCTTGGGGACCGGCTGGTGACGGGGCCCGCCGATGTAGTCGGTCGGCGGGATGAGGGTCACCTCGCCGGTGGAGATGGTCGTGCCCAGGCCCGAACCGACCTGCCCCGTCGGGCTCTTGTCCAGCTGCGCCGCGTACATGTACTGCGCGCGCCGCGCCATCGCGGGGCCCGCGTAGACGTTCTCGCTGATCGCGTGCTCCAGGAAGCCCTCCGGCGCGACCACGGGGACGCCCGGCTCCAGCGGGTCGCCCTGCTCGGCGAACAGGCCCCGGGAACCGCCGAAGTGGTCGATGTGGCAGTGGGTGTAGACGACGCCCAGGACGGGTCGCTGCTCCCGGGTGAGCTCGGTCCTGTCCCGGAACAGCCGGAGCGCGGCCTGCGCGGTCTCGTAGCAGGCCAGCGGGTCGATGATGACCAGGCCCGCGTCGCTCTCGATGATCGTCATGTTCGACAGGTCGTAGCCGCGTACCTGGTAGATCCGGTACGCGGGACAGCTCGTGACGTGGAACAGCCCGGCGATGGCGGTGAGTTCGCCCTGCCGGTGCAGGCTGCCGTTGACCGTGGGCATCTCGGTGCGCAGGTCCGGCTGGAGGAACTCGTACGCGGTGAAGTCCCAGACCACCTCCGACGGGTTCTTGCGGGACATGATGACGGGCACGTCCGGCGGGGCGATCATGAACCGGCTGGCGTCGGCGAAGTCCCGGCCGTCCTTCTCGTCGGCGATCCTGGCCGTCTCGGCGGCCTTCCGGTTCGCTTCGGCGACGGCGGGCGTGGGCTCGACGGGCTCGGTGTACTCGGGCGTTCCGGACATGGCGAAACCACCTCCATGGTCAAGTGAGAAAACCGCCGCACAGCGGCAGGCCAGTCACGCTAGGTGTGTGCATGACTACGGACAAGGGGGGCGATCTAGCCATCCCTTTGACCTGAACCTGTCGACAATTCGTTTGACGGTTGGGCCGAGGACGCGCCGGCCCGGGGTGCATGCACCCCCTGACGTGCGCCGTCGCACCCGCTGTTCGAACCCGGGAGGGGGCGCCGGCCGTGATACCGGCCGAGGCCGGTCGGTGGTTGGCGGTCGGCGCGAGGACGGATGTGGGAGGACAGCGATGGCCTGGTACCAGGGGCGGAGCCGGATCACGGTGACGGCGGCGGAGGGGCAGTGGCCGCAGCGGGCGGTGGTGACGGTGCGCGGTGGCCGTCCGGTCGAGATTCCCGGGACGGTCGGGGCGAGCCACCTGGTGGACGCCGAGCGCTGGGAGCTCGACCTGGAGCACCGGCGCGAGGGCGAGTGGTGCCCCAACATCCGCGCGGTGCAGGGGCGCTGGCAGGAGGTCCGGGGTGTGCTGACGCAGCTGGTGCACAGCCGCAACCGGGACGGGGGCGGTGACCGCAGCGACCGGAACCTGGTGCTGCGGATCGAGCGCGTCGAACCGGGCGACGGCGCGCCCGTGGGCGTGGCCGTGCAGGGCCGCGCCACCGCGCCGCGCACCTCGGCGGGCCAGTCGGCGGCGTCCGGGGCGTCGGCCCCGCGGACTTCGGCCGCGCCGGTGCGCGGGACGTCGACCACCTCGTCGACGCCGACCGTGCGGACCAGCGGTTCGGGGGCCGGGTCGGCCGGGCCGGGCCCGGCCGCTCCGTCGCGCGCGGTGACGTCCACCGGTGGCACGGCGACCAGGCCCTCTACCGGCAGCTCCTGGCGGGGCTGACGGGTGTTCTGAGCCCGGAGCCCGCCCGCGTTCCGGCGCGCGGCGGAGCCGCGGGGGCGCCCCCCCCCCCCCCCCCCGCGCGGGCGCCGCGCGGCGGGCGCCCCCCCGGGGGGCGCGCACACAAACACTCACGCACCCACACCCCCCACCACACACCCCCCC
>NZ_JBHWIO010000045.1:20491-63090 GCF_042732075.1 Kitasatospora sp. NPDC059812 | reverse complement strand
CCGGGCGCACCGGGGGGGGCGGCGGCGGGCGGGCCCCCGGCCCCCCCCCCGGGGCGCGGCGCGGGGGGGCCCGCCCGGGCGCCCCCCCCCCGGGGGCCCCCCCGCGCGGCAGTCCTTCGCGACCCGGGGGCGGCAGAAGTACATCAGAGCACGCGCGTACCACGGCACAAGCGCATCAGGGCACACGCGCATCAGAGCCCTCATTGATTCACCCGCGCCGCACCCGATCGATCCCGTCGAATTCCTGCACAACCGCCCCAGGCGTCAGGGGAATCACTCGGCTATTCCCCGCGGAAACCCGGCCGGGTGGCCAGGGGGATCGGGGTGTCACAGTTTCGGCCAAAGAATTCACACCCGTCATCAGGTGTTCCGGGCGTGGCCGGGAGTCACACCAGCGATTTTGCGGTTCCGATTCCGGGGAGAGTTGCTTTCCGTTCAATCGCCAGGGGTTGCGAGCGGGTGACCCGCCGTGAAGACTGTTCCGCGTTCGTCGTTCCGAGCGTTCGGGCCGTCAAGGTATTGCCCGGTCCTCGCGACGGTCGTGGCAGGTTCCGCACGGTGGCTGCGGGGAGGGATCGCAGGGGGGATAGGCATGCCGGGCGCAACGATCGCGCAGGTCAGGGCCGTCGGAGCGGCCGACTGGAGCGTTCGGGATTCCTGTCCGGCCCCGCCTGCGGGGTGAGGTCATTCGGCGGTCGGCCGTTCGCCGCCCACCGTTCCCGCTCACCGTTCCCCCGTTCGCCGTTCCGGGGCGGCGTGGAATTCGGGTCGCATTCGCACCGTCCGGTCGGGGAGCGCCGAGGCGGCCGGGAACGGTTCCCCTCGGGCGGGTGCGGCGCCCTGCCGGGAGCGGTCGGGGATTCCCGTTCACACCCAGCCGGCCGTCATCGGCAGACTTCCGTCGATTCCCGTTGTTCCCGCGAGTCTTGAGTCGAGGAGCGCAGGTGGCAGGAAATTTCACGGTGTGCTCCACAGTAATCCGGAATTCATCCGCGGACGCTTGCCGCGCCCGCATCTGAGAACCAGTCAACGGGAGCGTCCGCCCATGCCGTACCCCAGCTCCGCGCCCGTCCGCGAGCGCGCGCCGTTCCTCTTACGCCGCTTACAGCGCGAACTGCAGCACCGGCTCGACACGCTCGCGCGCACCCACCGGGTGCCCGGCGCCCAGGTGGTGCTGGACACCGGCTCGGAGGTCGTGGCCCTGCACACCGGTGTGGCCGACGCCGCCACCGGTGCGCCCTTCGCCGGGGACACCGTCGTGCCGGTGGGGTCGCTCACCAAGCCCTACACGGCCGCCCTGGTGATGCTCCTGGCCGACGACGGCGACCTCGACCTCGACGACCGGGTCGCCGATCACCTGCCTGAGCTCCGCCGGATGCCAGCAGTAACGATTCGCCAACTCCTCAGCCACACCGGCGGACTGCCCACCGGGCCGGACTCCGACGCCGCCGCCCGGACCACCGCGGCGCACTACCTGTCGTCCGTGTGCACGGCCGGGGACGCGCTCTTCCCGCCCGGGACGGACTTCTCCTACTCCAACGCCGGCTACATCGCCGCCGGGCGCCTGGTGGAGACGGTGACCGGGATGCCCTGGCACGAGGCCGTGGCCGCCCTGCTGCTCGAACCGCTCGGCACCGTGCCCGTGTTCGTCGACGCGAGCGCACCCGCACGCCCGGTCGCCGCCGGACACGCGCTCAACGCCGCGACCGGCCGGGCCCGGCCGGTCCGGCAGAACCTGGCCCCGCTGGAGGCCCCGGCCGGAGCCCTGCTGGCGAGCGCCGCGGACCTCGCCGCGCTCGGCGGCGCCCTGGTCGGCCGGGCCAAGGCCCTGCCCCCCGCCGTCGCCGAGGAGATGCGCCGCCCGCAGCCCGGCGCCCGGCCGGGTGCGCTCGCGGACGGCTGGGGCCCGGGGCTCGCCCTCTACCAGCAGGACGGCCGGCTGTGGTGCGGCCACGACGGCAACGCCATGGGGACCTCCTGCCACCTGCGGGCCGACCCGGACAGCGGCGTGGTGGTCGCCTTCGCGGGCAACTCCGGCACCGCCACCGCGCTCTGGCGCGAGCTCGCGGCCGATCTGGCCGAGCTGGCGGGTGTCCGGGTGCCCGCCGCGATCGCGCCCGTGGGCGCGGGCGAGCCCGCCCCCCTGCCCGAGTGCGCGGGCACCTACCGCAACGGTTCGATCCGGTACCGCGTCGAGCCCGCGGGCGACGGATCGTCCACGCTCTCCGTGGACGGCGACCTGCCGCTGCCCCTGCGCTGTTTCGCCGACCTCTCCTACGACCTGCTCGCCCCCGACACCGGCCGCCCCGAGCCGGGCGGGCGCTTCCACCGCGATCCCGCCACGGGCGTGATCGACCGGGTGCAGGTGTCCGGGCGCACGGCGCGTCGCGCCGACCCCGCCTGAGGCGCCCGGCCTCGTCCTGGCCGCCTGCGGCCCTCCCGCCGGCGTCGCTCCACCGGGCTCACCCCCGGCTCGTTCCGTTCCCCCGGCCCGGTTCCCCGGGCCCGAGGGCCGGCCCCCGCCTGCCCCGGCGCCCGCATCGCCTCCTCCCCGTCCGGAAGGACCTTCCGCCATGACCGACCGGCCTGCCCAGCCCGTGCGTTCGTCCGCTCCGCCGCAGGCCGGCGACACCCCTGGCGCCCCGGGGACCGGTGCCGCCCGGGGGACCGATGCCGCCCCGCCGCCGGCGCACCGGACGCTCGACGCGCTGTTCGCCGCCCAGGTGGCCCGCGCGCCGCACGCGCCCGCGGTGACGGACGGCCGGCGCAGCTGGACGTACCGGGAACTGGCCGACCGGGTCGAGCGCCTGGCCCGCGACCTCGCACGGCGCGGTGCCGGGACAGACCGGACGGTGGCGCTGGTCCTGCCGCGCTCGATGGAACTGGTCGCGGCGGAGCTGGCCGTCGCCCGGACGGGCGCCGCCTTCCTGCCCGTGGATCCGGCCTACCCCGCCGGGAGACGGGCGCTGATGCTCGCCGACGCCGCCCCCGCTGTCGTCCTGGACGATCCGGCCCGGGTCCGCGCGCTGCTGGAGACGGACCGGGCCGGCGCCACGGACCGGGCCGACACCGGTCTGGCGGGCCCGACCGGTACCGCGCTGCCGGGCCCGAGCGGCATCGACCACGCGGCGTACGTGATCTACACCTCGGGCTCCACCGGGACGCCCAAGGGGGTGGTCGTCACCCACCGGGGCATCGGCGGCTTCGCGGAGGCGGCCCGCGCGCACTACGCGGTGCGCCCCGGCGACCGGGTGCTGCAGTTCTCCTCGCCCAGCTTCGACGCCTCCGTCCTCGAACTGTTCATCTCCGTCCTGGCCGGTGCCACGCTGGTGATCCCCCCGCACGGCCCCTGGCTGGGCGAGGAACTCGCCGCCGTGCTCGACGAGCACCGCATCACCCACGCCCTCATCCCGCCGGCCGCCCTGGCCACTGTGCCCGGCGGCGCGGGCCGCCACCTGCGCACGCTGATCGTCGGAGCCGAGGCCTGCCCCGCCGACCTGGTCGACCGCTGGGCGCCCGGCCGGCGCATGATCAACTCCTACGGCCCGACCGAGGCGACCATCGTCGCCACCTGGACCGGCCCGCTGACCGCCGGCAGCGGCGCACCCCCCATCGGCGGCGCGCTGCCGCACACCCGGGCGTACGTGCTCGACGCGGCCATGCGGCCCCAACCACCTGGCGTAGACGGCGAGTTGTACGTCGGCGGCGAGGGCGTGGCCCGCGGCTACCTGGGCCGCCCCGGCCTGACCGCCGGGCGCTTCGTCGCCGACCCCTTCGGCCAGCCCGGCGCCCGGCTCTACCGCACCGGCGACCGGGCCCGGTGGACGGCCGACGGGGAGCTGGAGTTCCTCGGCCGGCTCGACCGGCAGGTGAAGATCCGCGGCTTCCGGATCGAGCCGGGGGAGATCGAGGCCGCCCTGCGGGCGCACCCCGCCGTCGACCAGGCCGTCGTCGTGGTCCGGGAGGACGAACCGGGCCGCGAACGCCTGGTCGGCTACGCCACGCCCGCCGAACCGGAGCACGCCCCGGATCCGGCGGAGCTGCGCGCGGCACTGGCCGCCACCCTGCCGGCCCACCTGGTGCCGTCCGCCGTCGTCGTCCTGGCCGCGCTGCCGCTCACCCCGCAGCACAAGATCGACCAGCAGGCGCTGCCCGCGCCCGCCCGCCCCGCAGCGGCCGGACCCGTCGCCCCGCGCACCGGGCGCGAACGCGCCCTGGCCGCCATCTGGGCCGAGGTCCTCGGCCTCGACGCGGTGGGCGCGACGGACGACTTCTTCGACCTGGGCGGCGACTCGATCCTCGCCGCCCGGACCCTGGCCCGGGTCGCCGAGCGGCTGGGCGTCCGGCTCACGCTCCGGGACGTCTTCACCGCGCGGACCGTCGCCGCCCTGGCCCCGCTGGTGGACGAGCGGCACACCGCCGCGCCGCCGGACCCGATCCCGCCCGCCCCGCGCGAGGAGCCGCTGCCGCTGTCCAGCGCCCAGCGCCGCCTGTGGTTCCTCGACGACCTCACCGTCGGGGGGACGGAGTACAACACCGGCGTCGCCCTGCGGCTGCACGGAACGACGGACCCGGAGGCCCTGCGCCGGGCCCTGGGCCGACTCGCCGCCCGCCACGACTCGCTGCGCACCACCTTCGCCACCGTCGACGGGCAGCTCGTGCAGTGCGTCGCGGCGGCGGGCACCCTGCCGCTGCGCACCGCGGACGTCGGCGACCGGCCGGCCGGGGAGCGCGCCGAAGCGGCCGAACGGCTGCTGACCGAGGAGCTGAACCGGCCCTACGACCTGACGGACGGCCCGCTCGCCCGGGCGCTGCTCGTCCGGCTCGCCGCCGACGAGCACCTGCTGCTGCTGGCGCAGCACCACATCATCACCGACGGCTGGTCGGTGGGCGTCCTCACCCGCGAACTGGCCGCGCTCTACCGGGCGGAGGTCTCCGGCGAACCGGACGCGCTCGCCGCCCCCGCCCTCCAGTACCCCGACTTCGCGCGCTGGGAGCAGCGCCGGCGGACCGAGGGCGCCGGGGCGGAGGACGCGCCGGACCTCGCCTACTGGAAGCGGAACCTGGCGGAGCTGCAACCCCTGCAACTGCCCACCGACCGGCCCCGGCCCGCCCAGCGCACGACGAACGGCGCGGCGCACCGCCACCGCCTCCCGGCCGAACTGGTGGCCCGGCTGCGGCACCTCGCCGCGGGCCGCGGCACGACGCTGTTCACCCTGTTCGCGGGGGCGTCCGCGCTGCTGTTCTCGCGCTACTCCGGCCAGCGGGACGTGGCGTTCGGCACCGTCACCACCGGGCGCGACCGGCGGGAGCTGGAGGAGGTGACCGGCTTCTTCGTCAACACCGTGGTGCTGCGCGGCGACGTGGACGAGCGGGCCACCGTCGACCGGTTCGTGGAGAGCGTGCGCACCACCCTGCTGGACGCCTTCGCCCACGCGGCGGTGCCCTTCGACCGGGTGGTCGAGGAACTGGCCCCGCCCCGGGACCCGAGCCGCACCCCGCTGGTCCAGGTCATGGTCGTCCAGCAGAGCCCCACCACCCCGCCGCCCGCCGGAGGCCTGCGCTTCGAGGACCACCCGCTGCCCCGCCCGGCCGCCCGGTTCGACCTGGTGCTGGAGTTCACCCCGGAGGACACCGACGGTTGCGCGCTGACGGTGGAGTACAACACGGACCTGTTCGACGCCCGGACGGTGGCCCGGATGGCGCGCCACCTGCACCGCCTGCTGGCGGGCATGGCGGACGGCCCGCAGCGCATCCTCGCCGAACTGCCCATGCTCTCCGAGGAGGAGCAGCGCACGCTGCTCGACTCCTGGAACCCGCCCGCGCGCGGCGCCCGCGACCTCCCGGACACCGTGCTGCCCGTGCTGCCAGTGCTGCCCGCGCTGTTCGAGGCGCAGGCGGCCCGCACGCCCGGGCGGACCGCCGTCGGCTGCGGCCCGGTGCGGCGGGACTACGCGGAGGTCAACCGGCGGGCCAACCGCCTCGCCCGGCTGCTGGTCGCCCGGGGCGCGGGCCCCGAGCGGCTGGTCGCGCTGTGCCTGCCGCGCTCCGCCGACCTGCCGTCGGTGCTGTGGGCGGTGCTCAAGTCGGGTGCGGCGTACCTGCCGGTGGACCCGGGCTACCCGGCCGAGCGGATCCGCTTCATGCTGGCGGACGCCGGGCCCACGCTGGTCCTCGCCACCCGGGAGACGGCGGCCGCGCTGCCCGAGGGGTGGCCCGTCCTGCTGCTGGAGGACGGCGCCGGCCTGGTCGCCGACGCCGACCCGGAGGACGCTGATTCGGCGGACGCCGATCTCACGGACGCCGACCGCCTCCGGCCGCTGCTGCCGGAGCACCCCGCCTACGTCATCTACACCTCGGGGTCGACCGGCCGCCCCAAGGGCGTCGTGATCACCCACCGCAGCGTCGTCGCCCTCGCCCGCTGGGCGGCCGAGCGGTTCGGGCCCGGCGGGCTGGACCACGTGCTCGCCGCCACCTCGCTCAACTTCGACGTGTCGGTCTTCGAGCTGCTCTGCCCGCTGCTGGCGGGCGGCAGCGTCGAGGTGGTCGCCGACCTCGCCGCCCTCGCCGAGGAGCCGGCCCCGCGCCGCGTCGGCCTGGTCAGCGGCGTGCCCTCGGTGATCTCCCGACTGCTCGCCGGGGGCGCCGCCCCGGTCGACGCGGGCACCGTCGTGCTGGCCGGCGAGGCCCTCTCCGCCCAGGCGGTGGGCGACCTGCGGCGCGTCCTGCCCGGCAGCGCGATCGCCAACATCTACGGCCCCACCGAGGCCACCGTCTACGCCACCGCCTGGTTCGCCGGTGACCGGCTGCCGGAGCAGGCGCCGCCGATCGGCAGGCCGCTCGCGCTGACCCGGACGTACGTCCTGGACCCCGGGCTGCGCCCGCAACCGCCGGGCGTGGTCGGCGAGTTGTACCTCGGGGGCGGCGGCCTGGCGCGCGGCTATCTGGGCCGCCCCGGGCTGACCGCCGCCCGGTTCGTCGCCGACCCGTACGGCGCGCCGGGGGAGCGGATGTACCGCACCGGAGACCGGGTGCGGTGGAACGCCGACGGCGAGCTGGAGTACCTCGGCCGGATCGACCAGCAGGTCAAGGTGCGCGGCTTCCGGATCGAACTGGGCGAGGTGGAGGAGGCGCTGCGGCGCTGCGAGGGCGTGGCGGAGGCGGCCGCCACCGTCGCCGACGGCGAGGGCAACCGGCGCCTGGTCGGCTACGTGGTCCCCGTCCCGGGCGGCCGGGTGGAGCCCGAGGCCGTGCGCCGGGCGCTCGGCCTGGCCCTGCCCGACTACCTGGTGCCCTCGGTCGTCGTGCCGCTGCCCGCGCTGCCGCTCAACCCCAACGGCAAGCTCGACCGGAGCCGGCTGCCCGACCCGGGGCCGGCCGTGCCCGCCGTACGCCACGTCGCCCCCCGCACCCCCGCCGAACAGGCGCTCGCCACCATCTGGGCGGAGGTGCTGCGGCTGGAGCGGGTCGGCGCGGACGACAACTTCTTCGACCTCGGCGGCGACTCCATCCTCGGCATCCAGGTGGTGGCCCGCTCCCGGCAGGTGGGGCTGGCGGTGACCTCCGGGGACCTCTACCGGCACCAGACGGTCGCCGCGCTGGCCCGGTGCGCGGACGACGCCGAACGGCCGGCGGTGACCGCCCGGGTGGCCGCCACCGGGGCGGGCGTCCTGACCCCGATCCAGCGCTGGTGGCTCGACCGGGCCGCCGGGCGCGCCGGGCACTTCAACCAGGCGCTCTCCCTCCTGCTGGGCGCCGACGTGGACCGGGCGGCGCTGGAGGACGCCCTGAACGACGTGGTCGCCCACCACGACGCGCTGCGCTCGGCCTTCACGGCCGAGGCCGGAGAGCCCGACGCCAGCGAGCCCGATGTCGGCGAGCCCGAGGTCGGCGAGCCCGGTACCGGCCCCGGCGTGCGCTGGCGGATCGACGACCGGGCGCCCCGGATCCGCCTGGGCCGGCACACCGGCCCGGACGGCGACACCCCGCACTTCGGCCCCTTCGACCTGGGCGGCGGCGACGGCCCGCTGCTGCGCGCCGTGCTGCACGAGCGCGGTGCGGGGCTGCCGCCGGTCCTGCACCTGGCCGTCCACCACCTGGTCGTCGACGGGGTCTCCTGGCGGGTGCTGGCGGAGGACCTCGACGCGGCCTACCGCGCCCGCCGCGACGGCCGGGACGGGGCGGCGGCCCTGCCGGCGAAGTCCTCGCCGCTGCGGCAGTGGGGGCAGCGGCTCGGCGCGTACGCGGCGGCCGGCGGCTTCGAGGACGAGACGGAGTACTGGGCGCGGGCCGTCCCCGCGCAGGACGGTGACGCCCCGGCGGACCCGTTCCCGGCCGACCTCGCCGGGGCCGACACCCACGCCTCGGCCCGCTCCGTCACCGTGCGCCTCGACGCCGCCGACACCGCCGCCCTCCTGCGCACCCTGCCCGACACCTACCGCACCCAGGCCAACGACGTGCTGCTGAGCGCCCTCGGCCGGGCCCTGTGCGGGGCGAGCGGGCTGGAGCGGGTCGTGGTGGACGTCGAGGGGCACGGGCGCGAGGAGCTGTTCGCCGACCTCGACCTGAGCCGCACGGTCGGCTGGTTCACCACCCGGCACCCCGTCGCGCTGGCCGTGCCCGCCGGGGCCGACTGGGACGGCGTCCTCAAGCGGGTCAAGGAGCAGCTGCGCGCCGTCCCCCGACGGGGTCTCGGTTTCGACGCCCTGCGCCACCTGGGGCGCCCCGGCACGGCCCCCGACGCCCCGGCCGCGCGGATCAGCTTCAACTACCTCGGCCGGATGTCCTTCCCGCAGGACGCGGCCGGGCTCTACCGCGGCACGTTCCGGCCCCTGGAACTGGACGCCGACCCGCACGTCGAGCGCCCGCACGCCCTGGAGGTGGTCGGCCGGCTCGACGGCGACGCGCTGGAGTTCAGCTGGTTCTACTCCGGTGCCGTGCACCGGCGCGACACCGTCGAGGCCCTGGCCCGGCGCTTCGCCGCCGAGCTGGCCGACCTCGCGCGGTACGCGGCCCGCCCGGGCGCCGCCGGGCGCACCCCGTCCGACTTCCCGCTGGCCCGGCTCGACCAGGCGGCCGTGGACCTGATCACCGGCGACGACCCGGGCGCGGTGGAGGACGTCCTCCCGCTGACGCCGACCCAGTCCGGGATGCTCTTCCACGGCCTCGCCGAGGAGGACAGCGGCGCCTACTTCCAGCAGCTCGACTTCGTCCTGGACGGCGTGCCCGACCCGGGGCGGCTCGCCGCCGCCTGGCAGTGGGTCACCGACCGCACCCCGGTGCTGCGCTCCCACGTCCGCTGGCAGGAGGTGCCCGAGCCGCTGCTGGTGGTGCGGCGACGGGCGGCCGTGCCGGTCACCCACCTGGACTGGCGCGAGCTGCCCGAGCCCGAGCGCGGGGGCCGGCTGGCCGAGCTCCTGGACCGCGACCGGGCCCGCGGCCTGGACCTGGCCCGGGCCCCGCTCCAGCGCCTGCTGCTCATCCGCCTCTCCGACACCCGGGTGCGCGTGCTGTGGTCCTTCCACCACCTCGTCCTGGACGGCTGGAGCCTCTTCCAGGTGCTGTCCGACGTGTTCGCCGTGCACGCCGCGCTGGCCCGCTCCGGGCCGGAGGCGGGAGAAGTCCCGTCCGGCACCCTGCCATCCGGCACCGAGCCCTTCGGCACCGTCCCGTACGGCACCGTCCCGTACGGCACCGTCCCGTACGGCACCGTCCCGTACGGCACCGTCCCGTACGGCACGGTGCCGGAGCGCCGGCCCTACCGCGACTTCGTGGCCTGGCTGCGCGAGCGCGACCCGGCGGAGGCCGAGCGGCACTGGCGCGGGCGCCTGGCCGGGCTGGCCGAGCCGACGCCGCTGCCGTACGACCGCGAGCCGCGCCAGAGCCACCGCGCGGAATCCACCCGGGCCGTGCTGTTCACCCTGCCCGCCGCCGGGACCCGGGCGCTGGAAGGCCTCGCGCGCGGCTCCGGCCTGACCCTGAACACCCTGGTCCAGGGCGCCTGGGCGATCCTGCTGGGCCGTCAGGCGAACCGGGACGAGGTGGTGTTCGGCACCACCTCGTCCGGGCGGCCGCCCGAGCTGCCCGGCGTCGAGACGATGACCGGCCTGTTCATCACCACCCTGCCCACCCGGACGGCCGTGCCCGCCGACGGCACCCTGCTCGACTGGCTCCGCACGCTGCAACGGGAGCAGGGCGAGGACCGGCGCCACGGCTTCGTCCCGCTCACCCGCCTGCGGGCCGCCACCGTCCTCCCCGAGCAGACCGCCCTGTTCGACAGCATCGTCGTCTTCGAGAACTACCCGGTCGAGGACGACGCGGCCGCCGCGCACGGCCTGCGCCTGCGCGACCTGGACGGCATCGAGACCACCAACTACCCGCTCGCCCTGCTGGCCTATCCGGGGCCGGAGCTGGCCCTGCGGCTGTGCTACGACCCGCGGCTGTTCGACGAGGCCACCGTCCGGCGGATGGCCGGGCAGCTCACGGCTGTCCTGACGGGACTGCCCGGGAGCGCCGGGGGCCCGCCCGCGCGCGTGCCGCTGCTGACCGCCGGGGAGCGCCGACGGATCCTCGTCGACTGGAACGCCACCGCCGTCGGACGGACCGAGCGCGACATCGCGGACCTGTTCGCCGAGCAGGTGCGCCGCCGCCCGGACGCCGTCGCCGTGGAGGCGGGCCACGAGCGCCTCGGCTACCGCGACCTCGACGCCCGCGCCGCCGCCCTGGCCGGCCGGTTGGCCGCGCTCGGCGTCGGCGCCGAACGCCCGGTCGGCGTGCTCATGGACCGCTCCGTCGACCTGGTCGTCGCCCAGCTGGCGCTGGTCCGGACCGGCGGGGTCTACGTGCCGCTGGACGGCAGGGCGCCGCGCGAGCGGCTGCACCTGATGCTGGCCGAGGCCGGCGCGGACCTGCTGCTCACCGACGCGCACGGGGACCGGATGGCCCGCGAACTGCGGCCGGACGGGCAAGTGCTTCGCGTCGACGGGCAGACCTTCGCGGCCCGGCCGGGCCCGGCCCCGGCGCTCCACCCCGACAACGTCCAGTACCTGATGTTCACCTCGGGCTCCACCGGCACCCCCAAGGGCGTCGCGGTGCGCCGGCGCGACGTCGCCGCGCTCGCCCTGGACCGCGCCTTCACCGGCCACGACCGGGTGCTCGTGCACTCCCCGCACGCCTTCGACGCCGCCACCTACGAGCTGTGGGTGCCGCTGCTGCGCGGCGGCACCGCCGTGCTGGCCCCGCCGGAGGACCTGGACGCCGCCGCCGTCCGCCGCGCCGTCACCGAGCAGGGCGTGCAGTGCCTGTGGCTGACCGCCGGCCTGTTCCGGCTCCTCGCCCAGGAGGACCCGGGCTGCCTGCGCGGCGCCCGGGAGGTGTGGACCGGCGGTGAGGCGGTGCCCGGCGCGGTCGTGCGCCGGGTCCTGGAGGCCTGCCCCGACCTCACCGTGGTCGACGGCTACGGCCCGACCGAGACCACCACCTTCGCCACCCGCCGGGCCTTCCGCCCCGGTGACCGGCTGCCCGCCGTGCTGCCGATCGGACGCCCGCTGGACGACACCCGGGTGTACGTGCTGGACGGCGCCCTCCAGCCGCAACCGCCCGGCATCACCGGCGAGTTGTACATCGCCGGCGCCGGCGTCGCGCGCGGCTACGCGGGCCGGCCCGGCGAGACCGCCGCCCGCTACCTCGCCGACCCCTTCGGGCCGCCCGGCGGCCGGATGTACCGCACCGGCGACACCGCCCGGTGGAGCGAGGACGGTGAACTGCACTTCGTGGGCCGCGCGGACGACCAGATCAAGATCCGCGGCTTCCGCATCGAACCCGCCGAGATCGAGGCACGGCTCACCGCCCACCCGGCCGTCGCCGAGGCCGTCGTCTCGCTCCACGAGGACGCGGGGCGCAGGCGGCTGGCCGCCCACCTGGTGCCGGCCGGCGGCGCCGAGCCGCCCTCCGCCACGGCGCTGCGCGCCCACCTGGCGGCCGACCTGCCCGACTACATGCTGCCCGCGGCCTTCGTCACGGTCTCCGAACTGCCGCTGACGGCCAACGGCAAGGTGGACCGCCGGCGGCTGCCCGCCCCCGACTGGTCGGCGGCGGGCGACCGCGCCCACCGCGCCCCGACCACCGACACCGAACGCGTCCTCACCGCGATCTGGGCGGAACTGCTGGGCGTGGAGCGGGTCGGGGTCGACGACGACTTCTTCCTGCTCGGCGGCGACTCGATCCTGAGCATCCAGGTCGTCTCCCGCGCCCGCGCCGCCGGTCTCGCGCTGTCCCCCCGCGACCTGTTCCGGCACCCCACCGTCGCCGCGCTGGCCGCCGTCGCCGGCACCGCCGCCACCGTCGCCGGGACCGAACCGGTCAGCGGCGAGGTGGGCCTGACGCCCATCCAGCACTGGTTCCTCGACCCGCACCCGCCGTACGCCGCGTCCTTCGACCAGTCCGTCGTGGTGGAGGCGCCGGCCGAGGTCGACCCGCAGGCCCTGCGCCGCGCCCTGACCGCCCTGTGGGCCCACCACGACGCCCTGCGCTCCCGCTTCACCACCGGGGCGGACGGCGCCTGGCAGCAGCACTGCGCCCCCGCGGACGCCGCCGCGCCCGAGCTGCTGGAGGTCGTCGACCTCGGCGCCCTGGACCGGGCGGCGGCCGAGGCCGCCGAGGCGCGGGCCACCGAGGCCGCGCACGCCGCGTTCCGGCTGGACACCCTCCCGCTGCTCACCGCCCGCCTGTTCACCACCGACGGCACCCGGCCCGCCCGGCTGCTGCTGGCCGTCCACCACCTGGTCGTCGACGGCGTCTCCTGGCGGATCCTGCTGGAGGACCTGGAGACCGCCTACCGGCAGGCCGTGGAGGGCCGGCCGCTGCGCCTGCCCGCCCGCACCACCTCCGTGCGGGAGTGGACCCGCCGCCTGCGCGAGCACACCGCGGCCGGCGGCTTCGCGGGCCGGCGCGCCCACTGGGCGGCGGCCGCCCGGCACTGCGCGGCCGCGCTGCCGGTGGACGGCGACGGCGGCAACACCGCCGCCGACCTGCGCGCCGTCACCGTCCGGCTGGACCGCGAGCGCACCGGGGACCTGCTGCGCAAGGTCCCCGGGGTCTACCGCACCCGGATCGACGACGTCCTGCTCACCGCCCTGGGCCGGGTGCTCGCCGAGTGGACCGGACGGCGCACCGTCGCGATCGGCCTGGAGGGGCACGGCCGCGAGGACCAGCTGTTCGAGGACGTCGACCTGTCCCGCACGGTCGGCTGGTTCACCTCGCTCTTCCCCGTCGCCCTCGACGTCCCGGACGGGGACTGGGGCACCGCGCTGAAGGCCGTCAAGGAGCAGCTGCGGGCGGTGCCGGAGCGCGGCCTCGGCTACGGCGCGCTGCGCCACCTCGCCCGGGACGAACAGCTCGCCGACGCCCCGGCCCCCGGGATCAGCTTCAACTACCTGGGCCGCTTCGACTGGTCCGCCGACGGCGCCGCCCTGGTCCGCGCCGTCCCCGGCGGCCTCGGCGGCGCGGAGGCGCCCGGCACCGAGCGCCCGCACCTGCTGGACGTCGTCGCCCGGGTCGAGGGCGACCGGCTGGAGATCGGCTGGTACTACAGCGCCGGCCGGCACCACGAACGGACCGTCACCGCGCTCGCGGACGCCATGCTGCGCGCCCTGGAGGACCTCGTCGCGCACTGCGCCGAGCCCGGCGCCGGCGGCCGCACCCCCGCCGACTTCCCGCTGGCCCGGCTGGACCAGGCGGCGGTGGACCGGATCGCCGGGGACGGCCGCTCCGTCGCGGACGTGTACCCGCTGACGGCGATGCAGGCGGGCATGCTCTTCCACAGCCTGCTGGACCCGGACGCCCACACCTACGTCAACCAGGTCCAACTGGTCCTCTCCGGCGTCACCGACCCGCACGCCCTGGCCGCCGCCTGGCAGCAGACCGTGGACGCCAACGCGGTGCTGCGCACCCGGCTCGCCTGGCAGGACACCGCCGAGCCGCTCCAGGTCGTCCAGCACCGGGCCGCCGTCCCGGTGACCCACCACGACTGGACCGGCCGCCCGGCCGACCGGATCGAGCGGGACACCGCCCGGCTGCTCGCCGAGGACCGCGCGGCCGGCCTCGACCTGGCCGCCGCGCCGCTGATGCGGCTGACCCTGGTCCGGCTGTCGCCGACCCGGGTGCGGGTGGTGTGGACCTTCCACCACGTCCTGCTCGACGGGTGGAGCGCGGCCCAGGTCTTCGACGAGGTGTGCGAGCGCTACGCCGCCCTGGCCGCCGGGCGCCGGCCGAACCCGGTCGTGCGCGCCCCCTTCGCCGACTACCTGCGCTGGCTGTCCGGGCAGGACCCGGCGCGGGTCGAGCGGTACTGGCGCGACACCCTGGCCGGGTTCCCCGCCCCCACCGAACTGCCCCGCGACCGGCGCCCGGCCGAGGCGCACCGCGCCTCCTCCTCCGCCTCGGTGCGGGTGACCCTCGACAACGACCTGTCGGAGCGGCTGCGGACCACCGCCCGGCAGGCCGGGCTGACCGTCAACACCGTGCTCCAGGGCGCCTGGGCGCTGCTGCTCTCCCGCTACGGCGGCGGGGACGACGTGGTCTTCGGCACGATCGTCTCCGGCCGGCCCGCCGAACTCCCGGGCGTCACCTCGATGGTGGGGCTGTTCATCAACGCCCTGCCCACCCGGGTGCGGATCGACGCCGGCCGCTCGCTGCTGGAGTGGCTGCGGGAGCTCCAGGACGCCCAGTCGGAGGCCCGCCGGTACGACGCCGTCTCCCTGGCGCAGCTCCAGAACTGGAGCGAACTGCCGGGCGGCACAGCCCTGTTCGACAGCATCGTGGTCTTCGAGAACTACCCGTTCGACGCGCAGGCGCTGACCCGGCACGGCCTGGGCGTCGAGACCGAGCACGTCCTGGAGCCGACCAACTACCCGCTCGGCGTGGTGGTCGCCCCCGGCGACGCCATCGCGGTCAGCCTCGACCACGACCCGGCCGTCTTCGACACCGCGACCGTCGAGGCGCTCGGGGCGGGCCTGCACACCTTGCTGACGGCGATGGCGGCCGGCCTCGACCGGCCGGCGGCGCAGCTGCCGCTGCTCGACCCGCTGCGGGGGCGCGAACTCGTCGACCGCTTCGGCGGGGCGGTGGTCGAGGCGCCGCAGGACACCGTGCCCGGGGCCTTCGCCCGGCAGGCCGCCCGCACGCCCGACGCCCCGGCCGTCCGCTGCGGCGACGCGCTGCTGACCTACCGGGAGCTCGACGAACGGGCCAACCGGCTGGCCCGGCTGCTGATCGCGGCCGGCGCCGGGCCCGAGCGGTTCGTCGCGCTCGCGCTGCCCCGCACCGCCGACCTGGCCGTGGCGCTGCTGGCGGTGCTCAAGAGCGGCGCCGCCTACCTGCCGGTCGACCCCGGGTACCCGGCCGAACGGATCGCGTTCCTCTTCGCGGACGTCCGCCCCGACGCCGTGGTCACCGACACGCAGACCGCAGGGCGGCTGCCGGCGGGCCCGTTCACCCGGATCGTGCTCGACGACCCCGGGTGCGCCGGACGGCTCGCCGCCGCCCGCCCCGACACCGTGCGCGACCATGAACGGCTCGGCGCCCTGCTGCCGCAGCACCCCGCGTACGTCATCCACACCTCCGGCTCGACCGGCCGCCCCAAGGGCGTCGTGGTCGCCCACGCCTCGGTCCTGGCCCTGACCGACTGGGCCGCCGCCGAGTTCGCCGACCACGGCCTGGCCCACGTGGTGGCCGCCACCTCGCTCAACTTCGACGTGTCGGTGTTCGAGATCTTCTCGCCCCTGCTCGCCGGCGGCTGCGTGGAACTCGTCCGGGACCTGCTGGCCCTGGCCGAGCGCCCCGGGCCGTGGCGGGCCGGCCTGCTCAGCGCGGTGCCCTCCGCCCTGGGCGGCCTCCTCGCGGAGGACGCCGTGCACCTCGGCGCGGACACCGTCGTCCTGGCCGGCGAGGCCCTGCCCGCCCGCACCGTGCGCCGGCTGCGCGAGGCCGTCCCCGGCTGCCGGGTGCTGAACATCTACGGCCCCACCGAGGCCACCGTCTACGCCACCGCCTTCGCCTGCGACCCCGCCGACCCCGACCGGGACCCGCCGATCGGCCGCCCGGTCGGCGGCGCCCGGGCCTACGTCCTGGACGACCGGCTGCGCCCGGTGCCCGTCGGCGCGCCGGGGGAGCTGTACCTGGCCGGCACCGGCGTCGCCCGCGGCTACCTGCGCCGCCCGGGCCTGACCGCCGCCCGGTTCCTGCCCGACCCCTTCGGCCCGCCCGGGCGCCGGATGTACCGCACCGGGGACCTGGTGCGCTGGACGGCCGACGGCGACCTCGGCTACCTCGGCCGCGCGGACGACCAGGTCAAGGTGCGCGGCTTCCGGATCGAACTCGGCGAGGTCGAGGCCGCCCTGGCCCGCCACCCGCAGGTGTCGGCCGCCGCCGCCCGGGTCGTCGACCACGACGGCCACCGGCGCCTGGTGGGCTACGCGGTGGCCCGCGACGGCGCACTGCCCGACCCCGTCGAGTGGCGCGCCTTCCTCGGGAGCACCCTCCCCGACCACCTGGTGCCCGCGCTGGTGGTGCCGCTGGAGCGGCTGCCGCTCGGCGCCACCGGCAAACTCGACCGCCGCGCGCTGCCCGCCCCGGTGTGGGCCACCCCGGCCGCACGCGGCGACCGACCGCCGCGCACCGCGACCGAACGCACCCTCGCCGCGATCTGGCGCGAGGTGCTCGGCGTGCCCGAGGTGGGCGCGGACGACAACTACTTCGCGCTCGGCGGCGACTCGATCCTGGGCATCCAGATCGTCTCCGCGGCCCGCCGGGCCGGCCTCGCGCTCACCCCCCGGCACCTGTTCGCCCACCAGACCCTGGCCGAACTCGCCCTCGCCGCCGAAGAGTCGCCGAGCCCGGCGGTCGCCGCCGAACAGGGCGCCGTGGTCGGCGACGCCCCGCTCACCCCCGTTCAGCACTGGCTGCTGGACACCCTCGGCGGGGACACCGCCCAGTTCACCCAGTCGGTCTCCTTCACCCTCGCCCCCGACACCGAGGAGCCCCTGCTGCGGGCCGCGCTCGCCGCCGTCCTGGACCGCCACGACGCGCTGCGCCTGCGGTTCCAGCCGCTCGGCGACGGGCGGTGGCGCCAGCACGGCACCGCGCCCGGCGACCTGCCGGAGCTGCGCACGCATCAACTGCCCGCCGCCCCGGCGCAGGAGCGCGAGGCGACGCTGCGCGAGCTGGGCGAGCGCCTGGCCGCAGGCTTCGACCTGGCCGAAGGGCCGCTGCTGCGGGCCGCGCTGTGCCGCTTCGACGGCGAGCGGCACCCCGTCCTGCTGCTGGCCGCGCACCACCTGGTGGTCGACGCGGTGTCCTGGCGCGTCCTCCTGGAGGACCTGGACACCGCCCACCGCGCGCTGAGCGCGGGCGGGCGGCCCGACCTCGGCCCCAAGACCACCTCCTTCCGGGCCTGGGCCGAACGGCTCGCCGAGCACACCGCGGCCGGCGGCTTCGACGACGAGCACGCCCACTGGTACGGCCTGGAGCACGGCGCCGCGACCGCCCTGCCGACCGACCTCGACGGCGCCAACACGGCCGCCACCGAGGAGTCGCTGGACCTCGCCCTCGACGCCGAGGACACCCGCCGGCTGCTCCAGGACGTCCCGGAGGTCTACCGCACCCGGGTCAACGACGTCCTGCTCTGCGCCCTGGGCCGGGTGCTGGCCCGCTGGACCGGCCGGGACCGGGTGACGGTCGCCCTGGAGGGCCACGGCCGCGAGGAACTGTTCGACGGGGTCGACCTCTCCCGGACCGTCGGCTGGTTCACCACGCTGTACCCCGTGGCCCTGGACGTGCCCCGGGACGCCGACACCGGCACCGCCCTGAAGACCGTCAAGGAGAACCTGCGCGCCGTACCGCGCGGCGGGCTCGGCTACGGCGCCCTGCGCCACCTGCGGCCCGCCGCCGACCCCCGGCTGCCCGACCCGCCACGGCGGCTGCCCGACCTGCCACAGATCGGCTTCAACTACCTGGGCCGGCAGGACCGGACCCTTACCCCCGGCGGCCTGCTGCACGCCCCGGCCGGCCCGCTCACCGGCGGCATGGACCGGGCCGCGGACCGTCCGCACCTGCTGGACGTGCTCGGCCGGGTGAGCGACGGGAAGCTGGCGTTCACCTGGTCGTACTCCCGCGCGGTGCACCACCGCGCCACCGTCGCCCGGCTCGCCGCCGAACTGCTGGACGAGCTGCGGGAGATCGTCCGCCACTGCGCCCAACCCGGCGCGGGCGGCCGCACCCCCGCCGACTACCCGCTGGCCAACCTGGACCAGGCCGCCGTCGACCGACTGGCCGGCACCGGACGGGACGTGACGGAGATCCAGCCGCTCACCCCCACCCAGACCGGCATGGTGCTGCACGGCCTGGACGAGGCCGAACACGGCCTGTACGTCGAGCAGATCACCTTCGTGCTGGACGGCGCCCGCGACCTGCGGCCGCTGGCCGCCGCCTGGCAGCACGTCGTCGACCGCACCCCCGTGCTGCGCACCGCCGTCGTCCTGCGCGACGTGCCCGTACCCCTCCAGGTGGTCCACCGGGAGGCGACGCTGCCGGTCACCGAACACGACTGGAGCGCACTGCCGGAAGCCGAGCGCGAAGCCCGCCTGGAGCGGCTGCTCGCCGACCAGCGGGCCCGCCCGCCGGCCCTGGACCGGGCCCCGCTGCTGCGGCTCGACCTGATCCGGCTCGGCCCGGACGCGGCGCGCGTGGTGTGGACCTTCCACCACGTGCTGCTCGACGGGTGGAGCGTCTTCCACGTCCTGTCCGACGTCCTGGCCGCCCACGCCGCGCTCGCCCGCGGCGACCGGCCGGGCCTGCCCGAGCGCCGGCCCTTCGCGGACTACGTCGGCTGGCTCGCCGCCCGCGACACCGCCGCCGCCGCGGAGCACTGGCGCGGCGTCCTGGCGGACCTCACCACCACCGCGCTGCCCTACGACCGCAGGCCCGCCCAGGGCGACACGGCCCGCTCCGGCGCCTGGCTCTCGCACCGCCTGGCCGAGGCCGAGACGGACCGGCTCCAGGAGTTCGCCCGCCGGCACCGCCTCACCCTCAACACCCTGGTGCAGGGCGCCTGGGCGCTGCTGCTGTCGCGGTGGAGCGGGGAGCAGCGGGTGTGCTTCGGCACCACCGTCTCCGGGCGCCCGGCCGACCTGGCCGGCTCCGACGCCATCGTCGGCCTGTTCATCACCACCCTGCCCGCCCGCGTCACCGTCGACGGCGCCCAGCCCTGTGCCGCCTGGCTGCGCGCGCTCCAGGAGGAGCAGGCCGAGGACCGCCGCTTCGACCACCTGCCGCTGGCCGCGATGCACGGCCTGAGCGGGCTGGCGCCCGGGACGGCGCTGTTCGACAGCCTGGTGGTCTTCGAGAACTATCCGGTCGGCGACGCGACGGCGGGCGCCCACGGCCTGCTGATCCGCGAACTGGACGCCAGGGAGGCCACCAACTACCCGCTCACCGTCGTCGTCTCGCCCGGCGACCGGCTCGCCGTCGAACTCGGCCACGACCCCCGGTACATCGACCGGGACACCGCCGAGAAACTGGCCGCCCAACTGCTGCACACCCTCGCCGCGCTGGCCGGCTCGGACGGCACCGCCCGCCTGGACGACCTCGACCTGCTGCCGCCCGGGGAACGCGAGCGGCTGCTGCGCGGCCCGGCCCGCCCGGCGGGCGCCCCGGTGCCCCCGGCGGCCCTGCCCGCCCTGGTCGAGGCCGCCGTGGACCGCCGGCCGCACGCCCCGGCGCTGAGCGCCCCCGGACTGGAGCTGACCTTCGCCGAGGCCGAGGCGCACGCCAACCGCCTGGCGCACCGGCTCATCGCGCGCGGCGCCGGCCCCGGCGAGGTGGTCGCCCTCCTGCTGCCGCGCTCGGCGGACATGGTGCTCGCCCAGCTGGCGGTGGCGAAGACCGGCGCCGCGTTCCTGCCGGTCGACCCCCACTACCCCGACGAGCGCGTCGAGTTCATGCTGCGCGACGCGGCGCCCGCGCTCACCCTGGACGCCAAGGAGGTCGCGGCGCTGCTGGCCGCCCCGCCGGACGGCGCCCCCGGCCACCGCCCCGCCGACCCCGACCGGCTCCGCCCGCTCGACCTGGACGACCCCGCCTACGTCATCTACACCTCCGGCTCCACCGGCACCCCGAAGGGCGTCGTCCTCACCCACCGCGGGCTGGCCGCCTTCGCCGCCGCCGAGGCCGAGCACTACCAAGTCGCCCCGGGGGACCGGGTGCTGGCCTTCGCCACCCCCAGCTTCGACGCCTCCGTGCTCGAACTGTGCATGTCCCTGCCGCACGGCGCCCGGCTGGTGGTGCCCGCACCCGGACCGCTGCTCGGCGCCCAACTGGCCGAGGTGCTCCGGACGGAGGCGATCACCCACACCCTGCTGCCGCCGGCCGCCCTCGCCACCCTGCCCGCCGACACCCCCGGCACGCTGCCCGCGCTCAAGACCCTGGTGGTCGGCGCCGACGCGTGCGGCGCCGACCTGGTGGCCCGCTGGGCCCCGCACCACCGCATGGTCAACTCCTACGGCCCCACCGAGGCCACCGTGGTCGCCGCCTGGTCCGCGCCGCTGGCCCCGGACGGCGCCGCGCCGCCGATCGGCCGCCCGCTGCCCGGCACCGGCGCCTACGTCCTGGACGCCCGCCTGCGGCCGGTGCCCGACGGCGTCACCGGCGAACTGTGGCTGAGCGGACCGGCCCTGGCCCGCGGCTACCTCGGCCGGCCGGGCCTGACCGCCGCCCGCTTCACCGTCGACCCGTACGGGCCGCCCGGCACCCGGATGTACCGCACCGGCGACCTGGTGCGCCGCGACCACCGGGGCGAACTGCACTACCTGGGCCGCACCGACCACCAGCTCAAGCTGCGCGGCCACCGCATCGAGGCGGGCGAGGTCGAGGCCGTCCTGGTGCGCCACCCGGCCGTGCTGGACGCCGTGGTGACGGTGCGGGAGGATGAGCCCGGGCTGCCCCGCCTGGTCGCGCACCTGCTCGCGGCCCCCGGCGCCGAACCGCCGACCGGCGCCGAACTGCGCGCCCTGGCCGCCCGCTCCCTGCCCGGCCACCTCGTCCCCTCGGCCTTCGCCGTCCTCGACCGCTTCCCGCTCACCGCGAGCGGCAAGACCGACCGCGCCGCGCTGCCCGCCCCCGCACCCGAGGAGGAGCAGCGGCCCGGCCGGCTGGCGCCCCGCACGCCCACCGAGGAGGCCGTGGCCGAGATCTGGGCCGAGACCCTGCGGACGGCCGTGGGCGTGACGGACGACTTCTTCCAACTGGGCGGCGACTCCATGCGGGCCCTGCTGATCGCCTCCCGCGCCAACGATGCCTTCGGCGTCACGCTCACCCCCCGCGACGTCCTGGTCTCCCGCACCGTGGCCGCCCTGGCGGAACTGGTGGAGGACCAGGTGCTGAGCGAACTCGAAGACGCCGCGTCCGGCGGCCCGGACGATGACGAACGATGACGAACGGTGAGGATCCGACGACCATGACGCCTTCGAAGCGAGACCGCGCCGAGGCCCTGCCCGCCGACCTGCGCGAAGCGCTGCGCCTGCGGCTGGCCGGGCGCTCCGGCGGCGCCCGGGCCGCCGCCGACCGGTCCATCCCGCACGCCGACCGCAGCCGACCGCTGCCGCCCTCCTTCGTCCAGCAGCGCCTGTGGTTCCTGGACCGGCTGCGCCCCGGCGACCCCCGCTACAACAGCGCGGTCGCCGTACGGTTCACCGGCCCGCTGGACCGCGCGGCGCTCGCCGGGGCGCTGGCCGCCGTCGTGGCCCGCCACGAGGGGCTGCGGACCACCTTCGACGAGGCCGACGGCCGCCCGGTGCAGACCGTGCGGCCGGCCGGTCCGGTGCCGCTGCCCGTCCGGGAGCCGGCCGACGGGGAGAGCCTCGACGCGATCCTGCTCCAGGAGTACTCCCGCCCCTTCGACCTCCGGCAGGGTCCGCTGCTGCGCGCCCTGTTGGTGCCCGAGTCGGACCGCTCGCACGTCCTGCAGGTGACGGCGCACCACATCGTCACCGACGGCTGGTCGATGGGCGTCGTCCTGGACGAACTGTGCACCGGCTACGAGGCCCTGGCCCGCGGCGCCGCCCCGGACCTGCCCCCGGTGGCCGTCCAGTACCCGGACTTCGCGGTGTGGCAGCGCGAGCAGCTCTCCGGGGCCCGGCTGGAGGGCCAACTGGCCCACTGGAAGGCGAAGCTGGCGGGCGCGGTGCCGCCGGAGCTGCCGCTGGACCACCCGCGGCGCGGCGAGGAGGCCGGCCCCGGCGCCGTCCACGCCTTCACCGTCCCCGCGCTGCTCACCGCCCGGCTGCGCGAGCTCGCGGCCGAGCGGCACGGCACCCTGCACACCGCCCTGGTCGCCGCCACCCAGGCGCTGCTGGCCCGTTGGTCCGGCCAGCAGGACGTCACCGTCGGCTCCCTGACGCCCGGGCGCTCCCGCACCGAGCTGGAACGGGCCGTCGGCTGCTTCGTCAACACCGTCGTCCTGCGCACCCGGGTGGAGCCCGCCGGGTCCTTCCGCGACCTGCTCGCGGCCGCCACCGAGACCGGCAACGACGCGCTCGCGCACGGCGACACGCCCTTCGAACGGCTCGTCGAGGCGGTCGGCGCGCCCCGCCAGGCGGGCCGCAACCCGCTGTTCGACGTGCTGGTCCTGCTGCACCCCGCGCCGCCCGAGGCCACCACCCCGCACGGGCCGGCAGCCGCCCCGGTCGCCGTGCCCCGGCAGGCCGCCACCTTCGACCTCAGCGTCGAGTTCGTCCCGGACGGCGAGGCGCTCACCGGCCTGCTGGAGTACCGCGCCGACCTCTTCGACGCGCCCACCGCCCGCCGGATGGCCGACCAGCTCCTGCTGCTGCTGGCCGGCGCCGCCGCCGAACCCGACCGCCCGCTCGGCACCCTGCCGCTGCTCTCGCCCCGGGAGACCCGGCAGGTCACCCGGGACTGGAACGCCACCGCGCTGCCCGTCGAGGACACCGGCTACCCCGAGCTGTTCGAGCGCAGGGCCGCCCTGACCCCGCACGCCCCGGCCCTGGTCGCCGGAGCCGAACGGCTCGACTACGCGACGCTCAACACCCGCGCCAACCGGCTCGCCCACCAGCTCATCGCCCGCGGCGCCGGCCCCGAACGGCTGGTCGCGCTGCGGCTGCCGCGCACCGCCGACATGATCGTGGCGATCCTCGCCGTCTGGAAGGCCGGCGCCGGCTACCTGCCCCTGGACCCGGCCCTGCCGGCCGAGCGCCTGCGCCACCTGCTCGACGACGCCCGCCCCGCCCTCGTCCTGGACGAGCAGGCGCTCCGGGAGCTGCCCGACACCGGCCCGGACACCGACCCCGGCGACGCCGACCGGACCGCCCCGCTGGACCCCGCCAACACCGCGTACGTGCTCTACACCTCCGGCTCCACCGGCCGCCCCAAGGGCGTCGCCGTCCCGCACCGCGCGGTGGTGAACCTGCTCGCCGCCCACCGGGCGGGCTTCGTCGCCGACGCGGGCGGCGGGCCGCTGCGCGTGGCGCTGACCGCCTCGTTCTCCTTCGACACCTCCCTGGAGGGCGTGCTGCTGATGGCCGACGGCCACCCGCTGCACCTGGTCGACGAGACGACCCGGATGGACCCGGCCGCCCTGGTCGAGTACGTCGTGCGCCACCGCGTCGACTTCCTCGACCTGACGCCCTCCTACCTGCGCCAACTGCTGCCCGCCGGGCTGCTCGACGACCCGCGCCACCGCCCCCGGGTGCTGATGCTCGGCGGCGAGGCCGTCGGGCCCCGGCTCTGGCGCGAACTCGCCGGGCACCCGGACGTCGCCGCCTACAACTACTACGGCCCCACCGAGTGCACCGTCGACGCGCTCGCCTGCCGCATCGCGGGCGGTGACCGGCCCCTGGTGGGCCGCCCGCTGCCCAACCTGCGCGCCTACGTCCTCGACGACCGGCTCCAGCCGGTGCCGCCCGGGGTGAGCGGCGAACTCCACCTCGCCGGCGAGCAGGTCGCCCGCGGCTACGCCGGCCGCCCGGGGCTGACCGCCGCCCGCTTCACCGCCGACCCGTACGGGCCGCCCGGCGCCCGGATGTACCGCACCGGCGACCTGGCCCGCTGGACGGCCGACGGAAGCCTGGAGTACCTCGGGCGCGCCGACGACCAGGTCAAGGTGCGCGGCCACCGGATCGAACCCGGCGAGATCGAGGCGGCGCTGCTCGACCTGCCGCAGGTCGCCGCGGCGGCGGTCGCCGCCGTGCCCGACGCGCGCGGCCACACCCGGCTCGCGGCCTACCTGGTCTTCGCCGACGGCGCGGCCCGCCCGTCCGCCGACCTGCGCGCCGCCCTGCGGCGGGTGCTGCCGGACCACCTGGTGCCGTCCTCGTTCACCGCGCTCGACACCCTGCCGCTCACCACCAGCGGGAAGCTGGACCGCCGCGCACTGCCCGCCCCCGACCCCGAAGGCGAAGGGCGGGAAGGGGAGTTCGTCGCCCCGCGCACCCCCGAGGAGGAGACCCTCGCCGGGATTTGGGCCGAGGTGCTGGGCGTGGCGCGGGTCGGCGTCACCGACAACTTCTTCGAGCTCGGCGGCGACTCGATCCTGAGCATCCAGGCCGTCTCCCGGGCCCGCGCCGCCGGCCTGCGGATCGGCTCCCAGGACGTCTTCCGCCACCAGACCGTCGCCGACCTGGTCGCCGCCGCCCGCCCGGCCGCCGCGGCCGTCACCCGGCCGCGCCGCGCGGACGGACCGGCCCCGCTCACCCCGGTCCAGGAGTGGTTCTTCGCCGCCCACGGCCCGCTGCGCCACTTCACCATGTCGATGCTGCTCGACCTGCCGCGCGACCTCGACGAGCCGGCCCTGGACCAGGCGCTGCGGGCCGTCCTGGCGGCCCACCCGGCGCTGCGCACCCGCTTCACCCGCGCCGGGGGCACCTGGCGCCAGGAGCCGGTCGCGGACCCGGGCACCGGGCTGCTGACCAGACTCGACCCGCCCGCCCCGGGCGCCGGCACTGGCTCTGAAGCCGCCCGGGGCGAGGCCGCCGACGCCGCCCGCGCCGCCCTGGACCCGGCCACCGGCACCCTGCTGCGCGCCGTCCTGTTCCGGGCCTGCGGCGACGCCCGGCCCCAACTCGTCCTGACCGCCCACCACCTGGCCGTCGACGGCGTCTCCTGGCGGGTGCTGCTCGCCGACCTGGAACAGGCCTACCGGCAGGCGGCGGCCGGGGACGCCCCGCAACTGGAGCCCGAGCCCACCCCGTTCACCGACTGGGCCCACCACCTCGCCGAACTGGTCCGGGCCGGAGGCCTCGACGACGACCTGCCCTACTGGATCGCCGAGACCAGGGCCCCGGCCGCCCCGCTGCCCGTCGACCACCCCGGCACCCCCACGGCCGGCTCCGTGCGCACCCTGCGCACCCGGCTCGACCGCGCCACCACCGAGGCCCTGCTGCGCAGCGTCCCCGAGGCCTACCGGACCCAGGTCAACGACGTGCTGCTCAGCGCGCTGGGCCGGGCCCTCGCCGACTGGACGGGCACCGAGCGGGTGACCATCGCCCTGGAGGGCCACGGCCGCGAGGAGCTCGTCGACGGCGTCGACCTCTCCCGGACCGTCGGCTGGTTCACCACCCAGTACCCCGTCACCCTCGCCCCGGCCGGCCCGGCCGGCGCCCCGGACTGGGCCGCCACCCTCAAGCAGGTCAAGGAGCGGCTGCGCGCCGTACCCCGCCGGGGCCTGAGCTACGAGGCCCTGGCCCGGCTCGGCCCGCCCGCCGCGGGCGCCCTGAAGGGCCGTCCGCTGCCGCAGGTCTGCTTCACCTACCACGGCCAGTGGACCGCCCCCGGGACCGGCGACTTCGCGCCCGCCGGCCAGGCGCCGGGCCGGGAGCTCGCCGCCGACGAGCCCCTGGACCACCTGCTCGACGTCTCCGCCGTCGTCGCCGACGGCGAGCTGGAGCTCACCTGGCACTACAGCGACCAGGCGCACGAGACGGCCACCGTCCGCGCACTGGCGCAGGCCACGGCCTCGGCGCTGACCGGCATCGTCGAGCACTGCGCCCGCCCCGACGCCGGCGGCCGCACCCCCTCCGACTACCCACTGGCCGGACTGGACCAGGCCGGGGTGGACCGGATCGCCGGCGCCGGGCGGGACGTCGAGGACCTGCTGCCGCTCACCCCGCTCCAGGAGGGCATGCTCTTCCACCGCCTGGTCGGCGGCCCCGACGACGTCTACGTGGACCAGGCCGGCCTGCTGCTGGAGGGCGTGGGCGACCCGCACGCCTTCGCCCTGGCCTGGCAGCGGGTCGCCGACCGCACGCCCGCGCTGCGCACCTCGGTGGTGTGGGAGGGCGTCCCCGCCCCCCTCCAGGTCGTGCGCCGCGGCGTCCGGCTGCCGGTGACCCACCTGGACCTGCGGGCGGTCGACCCGGGCGGGCGCGCCGACCGGCTGGCCCGGCTGCGCGCGGACGACCTCGCCCACGGGCTGGACCTCGCCACGGCGCCGCTCACCCGGCTCACCCTGGTCCGGCTGCCCGAGGCCCGCCTGCACCTGCTGTGGACCTCCCACCACCTGATCCTGGACGGCTGGAGCCTGGCCCAGGTGCTCACCGACGTGTTCGAGGAGTACGCGGCCCTCACCACCGGGGGCGTGCCGACACCGGCGGTGCGCCGGCCCTTCGCCGACTACGTGCACTGGCTGGCCGGTCAGGACACCGCGGCCGCCCGCGCGCACTGGCGGGGCGTCCTGGACGGCTTCGCCACCGCCACCCCGCTGCCCGCCGACCGCGCCCGGCGCGAGGCCCACCGGGCCCGTTCGGCGCTCGCGCACACCGCAGGCCTGTCGCCGGAGGCCTCCGAGCGGCTGGCCCGCACCGCCCGGCGGGCCGGGCTCACTCTCGGCACCGTGGTGCAGGGCGCCTGGGCCCTGCTGCTGTCCCGCTACAGCGGCGAGCCGGACGTGCTGTTCGGGACGACCGTCTCCGGGCGCCCCGACGAACTGCCCGGCGTCGAGTCGATGATCGGCATGTTCATCAACACCCTGCCCACCAGGGTCCTGGTCGACGGCGGCCGCACCGCCGCCGACTGGCTGCGCGAACTCCAGGAGTCCCAGGCCGAGGCCCGGCGCCACGCCGCCGTGTCCCTCGCCGAACTCACCGCCTTCAGTGGCGTGCCGTCCGGCGGCACGCTGTTCGACAGCATCGTCGCCTTCGAGAACTACCCCTTCGACGACGCCCGTACGGCCGGCAGCGGAGTGCGCCTGGTGGAGGTCACCTCCCGGGACGCCACCAACTACCCGCTCGTCCTGCGCGCCTACCAGGGCGGGCACTTCGGCTTCGACCTCGCCTACGACCCGGAGCTGTTCGACGCCGCGACGGTCCGCACCCTCGCCGACCGGCTCTGCCTGCTGCTCACCGAACTGGCAGCCGGACTGGACCGGCCGCTGCGCGCCCTGGAGTGGACGACCGCGCAGGAGCGGCGGCAACTGACCGACTGGGACGGCACCGCGCACGGCCGCCCCGACCGGACCCTGGTCGACCTCTTCGAGGCGCAGGCCGCCCGCACCCCGCACGCCGAGGCCGTCACCTGCGGCGACGAGCACCTCGACTACGCCGCCCTGGACGCGCGGGCCGGCCGGCTCGCCCACCGGCTGGCCGGACTCGGCGCCGGGCCCGAGCGGTTCGTGGCCCTCGCGCTGCCCCGCACGGCCGACCTGGTCGTGGCCGTCCTCGCCGTCCTCAAGACGGGCGCGGCCTACCTGCCGCTCGACCCGGGCCTGCCGGCCGAGCGCCGAGCCCAATTGCTGGGCGACGCCGCCCCGGTGGCCCTGGTGACCCACGGACCCGGCGGGCCGCCCGAGAGCTTCGAGCACGGGGTGCCCGTCCTCTCCCTCGCCGACCCGCAACTGCGCGCCGACCTGGCCCGGGGCCCGGCCGCCCCGCTCGCCGCCCGGCACCGCCCGCTGCCCGACAGCCCCGCCTACGCCATCTTCACCTCCGGCTCCACCGGCCGCCCCAAGGGCGTCGTGGTGCCGCACGCCAACGTGGTGCGGCTGTTCGAGCAGACCGAGGACGTGTTCGGCTTCGGCGCCGAGGACGTCTGGACGCTGTTCCACTCCTACACCTTCGACTTCTCGGTCTGGGAGCTGTGGGGCCCGCTGCTGTACGGCGGCCGGCTCGTCGTCGTGCCCGAGGACACCGCCCGCTCCCCGGAGGACTTCCTGCGGCTGCTCGTGGACGAAGGCGTCACCGTCCTCAACCAGACCCCGTCCGCCTTCCACCCGCTGGCCCGCGCCGACGCCGAACACCCCGAGCTCTCCCGCCGGCTGGCGCTGCGCACGGTGGTCTTCGGCGGCGAGGCCCTGGACGCCGGCCGCCTCGCCGACTGGTACGACCGCCACCCGCAGGACGCGCCGCGCCTGGTGAACATGTACGGCATCACCGAGACGACCGTGCACGTCACCCACGCCCCGCTGGAGCGCGCGACCGCCGCCGCCGGCGGCCCCGCACCGATCGGCACCGGCCTCCCGGACCTGCGGCTGTACGTCCTCGACGCCGACCTGGCCCCGGTGCCCCCGGGCGCCGTGGGCGAGCTGTACGTGGCCGGGGAGGGCCTGGCCCGCGGCTACCTCAACCGGCCCGGCCTGACCGCCACCCGCTTCCTCGCCGACCCCTTCGGCGCCCCGGGCACCCGGATGTACCGCACCGGCGACCGGGCCGGCCGACAGGCCGACGGCACCCTGCGCTACCTGGGCCGCGCCGACCAGCAGGTCAAGATCCGCGGCTACCGGATCGAACCCGGCGAGATCGAGGCCGCCCTCCAGACCCACCCGGGCGTGGGCGCCGCCACCGTGGGCGTGTACCAGGACGCCTCCGGCACCCGCCGGCTGGTCGCCCACGTCGTCGCCGGTCCGGGCGCGGCCCACCCCCCGGCCGCCGCCGACCTGCGCGCCCACCTCGAACGGCTGCTGCCCGCCTACCTGGTGCCCGCCGCGTACGTCCCGCTGGCGGCCCTGCCGCTCACCCCCAACGGCAAGCTCGACCGGCGCGCGCTGCCCGCGCCCGGCCCGGCGGGCTTCGCCGCCGGCCGGCAGCGCACCGCGCCCCGCACCCGTGCCGAGCGGCTGGTCGCCGCGGCCTGGACGGAGGTCCTGGACACCGGGGAGATCGGCGCCGAGGACGACTTCTTCGCCCTGGGCGGCGACTCCATCCTCGCCGTCCGGGTCACCGCCCGGCTGCGCGCGGCCTTCGGGTCGGCGGAGCTCTCGCCCCGGCTGCTGTTCACCCACCCGGTGCTGGCGGACCTGGCCGAGGCCCTCGGCTCGCCCGGCTCCCTCGGCTCGCTCGGCTCGCTCGGCGAGCCGGGCGGGGCGTCCCCTGGACGAACCGTCATCCCGGCCGCGGACCCGGCGGCCGAGCCGCCGCTGTCGTACGCCCAGCAGCGGCTCTGGTTCCTCGACCGGTTCGAGCCGGGCAGCACCGAGTACACCTCGCTCTCCGTGCTGCGCCTGCGCGGAGCGCTCGACCGGGCCGCGCTGGGCACCGCCCTGGACGCCCTGGTCGCCCGGCACGAGGCGCTGCGGACCACCTTCGCCGAGCGGGACGGCCGCGCCCGGCAGGTGGTGCGCCCGCCGCAGCCGGTCGAGCTGCCGTGCGAGGACCTCGCCGGGGCGCCCCCGGCGGCCCTGGACGCGCTGCTGGAGCGGATCGCCGCCACCCCGTTCGACCTGGCCACCGGGCCCCTGCTGCGGGCCCGGCTGGTCCGGACGGCCGCGGACGAGCACGTGCTCGCGCTGGCCGTGCACCACATCGCCACCGACGGCTGGTCGATGGGCGTCCTGGGCCGTGACCTGGGCGAGCTGTACGCGGCGGCCCGCGAGGGGCGCCCGCCACGGCTGCCCGTGCTGCCCGTGCGCTACACCGACTACGCGTCCTGGCAGCGCGCGCGCACCGACCTCGCCGAGGCGGACCTCGCCCACTGGCGCCGGGCCCTGGACGGCCTGACCCCGCTGGAGCTGCCCACCGACCGGCCGCGCCCGGCCGTGCGCACCCGGGACGGCGCGCTGGTCGCCTTCACCCTGCCCGCCGGGCTGACCGCGCGGCTGCGCGAACGGGGCCGAGAGGTCGACGGCACCCTCTACACCACGCTCCTGGCGGCCTGCCAGGTCCTGCTCGCCCGCTGGTCCGGGCAGCAGGACATCGCGGTCGGCACCGTCACCTCGGGCCGCGAGCAGGGCGAACTCCACGATGTGGTCGGCATGTTCGTCAACACCCTGGTGCTGCGCGGCGCCGTCCGGCCGGAGCTGTCGTTCCGCGAACTGCTGGCCGCCGCCCACGGCACCGTCCTGGAGGCGCTCGCCCACCAGGAGGTGCCCTTCGAACGGCTGGTGGACGCCCTCCAGCCGGAGCGCGACACCAGCCGCACGCCGCTCTTCCAGGTCATGGTGGCCCTGCACAACCTCGGCGCCGAGGTGCCGAACCTGCCGGGCCTGGCGGTGGAGCCGGTCACCCCGCCCGTCCACGGCGCCACCTTCGACCTCTCCTTCGACTTCGTCGAGCGCGACGGCGGCCTGACCGGCTACCTGGAGTACAACACCGGGCTGTTCGACGCGCGGACGGCCGAGCAGCTGGCCGGCCGGCTGGGCACCCTGCTGGAGGCCGTGGCCGAGGCGCCGGAGACGGCCGTCGGGGCGCTGCCGCTGATGACGGCCGACGAACGCCGCCGGGTGCTGCGGCAGGGGCGGGGCGCGCCGCTGCCCGCGCCGGACACCACCTTCCCCGCCCTGTTCGAGGCGCAGGCCGCCCGCACCCCGGACGCCACCGCCCTGGTCGCCCGGGACGCCACGCTCGACTTCGCCGCCCTCAACGCGCGGGCCAACCGGCTCGCCCGCCACCTCGCCACCCTCGGCGCCGGCCCGGAACAGGTGGTCGCGGTCCGGCTGCCGCGCACCTCGGACCTGTTGGTCGCGCTGTTCGCGGTGCTCAAGGCGGGCGCCGCCCTGCTCTTCGTCGACCCTGACCTGCCCGAGGAGCGGGCCGCCCTCCTCCTCGACGACACCCGGCCCCGGGTGGTGCTGACCGGGCAGACCCTGCGCGAGGTGCCGTGGGCGGCGCTGCCCGCCCACGACCTGACCGACGCCGAGCGGACCGCCCCCCTGCTGCCGCAGCACACCGCCTACCTCGTCCACACCTCCGGCTCGACCGGCCGCCCCAAGGGCGTCGTCGTCGAACACCGCCAGCTGGTCAACCTCTGCCGGGACCACCAGGAAGGCCTGGTCGCGCCGCACACCGCCGACGGGACGCGGCTGCGGGCCGCGCTCAGCGCCTCCTTCTCCTTCGACACCAGCTGGGAGGGCCCGCTGCTGCTCGCACTGGGCCAGGAGCTCCACCTGATCGACGAGGACGTCCGGCTGGACCCGCAGGCGTTCTGCGCCCAGGTCGTCGACCGCCGCCTGGACCTGGTCAACGTCACCCCCTCCTTCCTGCGCGAACTCACCGCCGCCGGACTGCTCGCCCCCGGCCCGCACCACCCGCGCCTGCTGCTGGTCGGCGGCGAGGCCGTCCCCGCCGCCACCTGGCGGGAGCTGTGCGCGGCGCACGCGGACCTCGGCGTCACCGCCTACAACATGTACGGGCCCACCGAGTGCACCGTCGACGCCGCCTACGCCCGCTGCGCGGACCACCCCGAGCGCCCCGTCATCGGCCGCCCCGGCCGCAACCTGGGCGCCTACCTGCTCGACGGCGCCCTGCGGCCGGTGCCGCCCGGCATGCCGGGGGAGCTGTACCTGGCGGGGGACCAGGTCGCCCGCGGCTACCTGAACCGGCCCGGACTGACGGCCGCCCGCTTCCTCGCCGACCCCTACGGCCCGCCCGGGGCCCGGATGTACCGCACCGGCGACCTGGCCCGCTGGGACGCGAACGGGCAACTGGAGTTCCGGGGCCGCGCCGACGAACAGGTCAAGGTCCGCGGGTTCCGGATCGAGCCCGGGGAGGTGGAGGCCGCCCTGCTCGCCCACCCGGACGTCGCCGACTGCGCGGTCGCCGCGCGCGAGCACGCCGGCCGTACGGTGCTCGTCGGCTACCCGGTGCCCGCCGGCCGCCGCGTGCCGACCGCCGAGGAACTGCGGACCTGGCTGCGGCGGACGCTGCCCGACCACCTGGTGCCCGCCGCGTTCGTCCCGCTGGCCCGAATACCGCGGACCACCGGCGGCAAGACCGACCGGCGCGCGCTGCCCGCGCCGCCCGCCCAGCCCGACCGCACCACCCCGTACGTCGCGCCGCGGCCCGGTGCCGAGGAACGGCTCGCCGCGATCTGGGCCGAGGTGCTGGGCGTGGAGCGCGTCGGCACCCGGGACAACTTCTTCGCGCTCGGCGGCGACTCCATCCTCAGCATCCAGATCGTCTCCCGCGCCCGCGCCGCCGGGCTCGCCCTCACCACCAAGGACGTCTTCCGCCACCAGAACATCGCCGAACTCGCGCTGTGCGCAGGAGATCCGGCAGAGCATCAGATAGTCGGCGAAGCCGAGCCCGGCGAGGCGCCGCTCACCCCGATCCAGCACTGGTACCTCGACGGCCGCCGCCCCGGCGACGCCCTGCGCTTCACCATGACCCAGCGCCTGGAACTGGCCCCCGGCACCGATCCGGCGGCCCTGCGCCGGGCGGTGCTGGCCCTGGTGGAGCACCACGCGGCCCTGCGCACCCGCTTCCACCGCACCGAGGCCGGCTGGCGCCAGGAGGTGCTTCCCCAGGGGGCGGACGGCGTCTTCACCCGGCACGACGTCAGCCACCCGGACCTCACCGGCCATGACGTGGAGGCGCAGGTCCAGCGCGCCACCGACGAGGCCCAGCGCTCCCTCGACCCCGTCGAGGGCCGGGTGCTGCGCGCGCTGTTCTTCGACCCCGGCCCCCGGCAGCCGGGCCAACTCGTCCTCACCGTCCACCACCTGGCCGTGGACGGCGTCTCCTGGCGCATCCTGCTGGCCGACCTCGAAGCGGCGTACCGCACGGCCCGCGCCGGAGCCCCCGTCGCCCTGCCGCCGACCGGCACGTCCTACGGCCGCTGGGCCACCCGGCTGGAGCGGCACACCCGCGCCGGCGCCCTGGACGGCGACCTCGGCCACTGGACGCGCACCGGCGCGGCCCCGGCCGACCTGCCCGCCGGCCGCCCCGCCCCTGACACCGACGCCCCCAACGCCCCCGCCCCCAACACCCACGCCACCGCCGCCACCGTCCAGGTGACGCTGGACGAGCGGACCACCGAGGCGCTGCTGCGCCGTGTCCCCGAGGTCTACCGCACCCAGGTCAACGACGTCCTGCTCAGCGCCCTGGGCCGCACCCTGGCCCGCTGGTGCGGCCGGGACACCGTGCTGGTCGGAGTGGAGGGGCACGGCCGCGAGGACCTCTTCGAGGACCTGGACCTCTCCCGGACGGTGGGCTGGTTCACCGCCGAGTTCCCGCTCGCCCTGCGCGTCGACCCCGACGCCGGGTGGCACGACACCCTGCGCTCGGTCAAGGAGCAGCTGCGCGCCGTCCCGCTGCGCGGACTCAGCCACGGCGCGCTGCGCCACCTGCGGCCGGACGGCCCGCTGACCGGCGCGGCGGCGCCGCAGATCGGCTTCAACTACCACGGCCAGTGGGACACCCGCGGCGGCGCCGACGGCCTGGTCCGCGGCGCGCTGCCCCCGGCCGGTCGCGACACCGACCCCGACGAGCCCCGCCCCTACCTGCTGGACATCATCGGCGCGGTCCAGGACGGCCGCCTCGAACTGGCGTGGACCTACCCCGCCGCCGTCTACGACGAGGCGACCGTCCGCGGGCTCGCCGAGGAGATGGGCGCCGCGCTGCACGAGCTGGCCGCGCACTGCGCCCGCCCGGACGCCGGCGGCCGCACCCCGTCGGACTTCCCGCTCGCCGGCCTCGACCAGGACCGGCTGGACCGGCTCGTCGGCGACGGGCGCGAGACCGACGACGTGCTGCCGCTGACGCCGCTGCAGTCCGGCATGCTCTTCCACGGGCTCGTCGACGCCGACGGCGCCTACGTCGACCGGATCGCGGTGCGCCTGGCCGGCGTCGCCGACCCGCGGGCCTTCGCCGAGGCCTGGCAGCTGGTCGCCGACCGTACCCCGGCACTGCGTTCCAGCGTTCACTGGCGCGGCCTGCCGCACCCCGTCCAGGTGGTCGCCCGGCACGCCGCGCTGCCCGTCCGCCACCTCGACTGGCGCGACCTGGCGCCCGGGCAGCGCGCCGACCGGACGGAGCGGCTGCTCGCCGAGGAGCGCGCCGCCGGGATGGACCTCGCCACCGCGCCGCTCACCCGGCTGACCCTGGCCGCGCTGCCCGGCGACGAGGTCCTGCTGCTGTGGTCCACCCACCACCTGATCCTGGACGGCTGGAGCACCGGGCAGCTGCTCACCGAGGTGTGCGAGGAGTACGCCGCGCTGACCGGCGGCCCGCAGGCGCCCCGGCCGGTCCGACGGCCGTTCGCGGACTTCCTGGGCTGGCTGCACGACCAGGACGAGGAGGCGGCCGAGGCCCACTGGCGCGGCCTGCTGGCCGGATTCACCGGCCGGACCCCGCTGCCGTACGACCGCCCGCCGACCCGGGCCCACCGCGCCCGCTCCAGTGCCGCGGCCCACCGCGAACTGGACGAGCCGCTCTCCCGCCGGCTGCGCGAGAACGCCGCCGCTGCCGGACTGACCGTCAACACCGTGGTGGAGGGCGCCTGGGCGCTGCTGCTGGCCCGCTACAGCGGCGGCGACGACGTGGTCTTCGGCGCCACCGTGTCAGGGCGCCCGGCCGAACTGCCCGGCGTCGAGTCGATGATCGGCCTGTTCATCAACACCGTGCCGACCAGGGTCCCGATCCCCTCGGGCGGTGTGCTGCCCTGGCTGCGGGAGCTCCAGGAACGCCAGAGCGACGGCCGCCGCTTCGACCGCCTGGCCCTGCCGCGCGTCCAGGCCCTGAGCGACCTGCCCGCCGGGGAGCCGCTGTTCGACAGCATGGCGGTCTTCGAGAATTACCCCGTCGACGAGTCGGCCGCCGACCGGACCGGGGTGCGGGTGGTCGAGGTGCGCGCCGACGACGCCACCACCTTCCCCTGGTGCCTGCGCGCCCACCTGGCCGAGCGGCTCGGCTTCGACCTGGCCTACGACCCCGCGCTCTTCGACCACCGGACGGCCCACGGCGCGGCCGACCGCCTGGTCCTGCTGCTCACCGCCCTCGCCGACGGCCTCGACGGCGACCTCGCCGAGCTGGACCAGCTCACCCCCGCCGACCGGGAGCAGCTGGCCTCCTGGCACGGCACCGCCCGCCCGGCGGCGCCGCGCAGCCCGCTCCAGGTCTTCGCCGAGCAGGTCCGGCGCACCCCGGGCGCGCCCGCAGTGCGCGACGGCGACCGCGAACTGACCTACCGCCAGCTCGACGACTGGTCCGACCGCCTGGCGGCCCGGCTGCTGGCCGACGGCCTGGCCCCCGAAGGCCGGGTGGCGCTGCTGATGGACCGCTCCGCCGAACTCGTCGCCGCCCAGCTGGCCGTTCTCAAGGCGGGCGGCGCCTACCTGCCCGTCGACCTCCGGGCCCCCGAGGAACGCCGCCGAGCCCTGCTCGACCAGGTCGGCGCCGCCCTGCGGCTCACCGCCGAGCAGGTAGCCGCCGCGCGCACCGGCGCGGCCGGGCCGGTGGCGGCGGCCCTGCCGCCCGCCGACCCCGACCGGCTGGCGTACGTGATGTTCACCTCGGGCTCCACCGGGGTGCCCAAGGCGGTGGCGGTACGGCACCGCGACGTGGCCTCGCTCGCCACCGACAGCCGCTTCGCCGACGGCCGCTGCGCCCGGGTGCTGCTGCACTCGCCGGTCGCCTTCGACGCCGCCACCTTCGAGGTCTGGGCGCCGCTGCTGGGCGGCGGCTGCGTGCTCGTCGCCCCCGCCGGGCCGGTGGACGCCGCCCTGTTGCGGCGGCTCGCCGGACCGGACGGGCCGACGGCGCTGTGGCTCACCGCCGGGCTCTTCCGGCTGCTCGCCCAGGACGCGCCGGACTGCTTCGCGGGCCTGCGCACGCTGTGGACCGGCGGGGACGTGGTGCCCGCGGCCGCGGTGCGCCGCGTCCTGGCGGCCTGCCCCGGGCTGACCGTGGTGGACGGCTACGGGCCCACCGAGACCACGACCTTCGCCACCGCCCACGCCGTCGCGGAGGCGGCGGCGGTGCCCGACACCCTGCCGATCGGCCACCCCCTGGACGACCGCCGCGTGCACGTCCTCGACCGGCTCCTGCGGCCCGTCCCGCCGGGCTGCGCGGGCGAGCTGTACGTGGCCGGCGAGGGCGTGGCCCGCGGCTACCTGGGCCGGCCCGGCGAGACCGCGGCCCGCTTCCTCGCCGACCCCTCCGGACCGCCCGGCGCCCGGATGTACCGCACCGGCGACCTGGCCAGGCGGCGCCCGGACGGCACCGTCGAGTTCCTGGGCCGCGCGGACGACCAGGTGAAGATCCGCGGCTTCCGGGTCGAACCCGGCGAGGTGGAGGCCGCGCTCGCCCGCCACCCCCAGGTCACCGACGTCGCCGTGGTCACCCGCGAGGACCGGCCCGGCGCCCGGCGCCTGGTGGCCTACCTGGTCGGCCCGGCGGGCGACGAACCCGAGGAACTGCGGGCCTTCGCCGCCCGCGCGCTGCCCGACTACCTCGTCCCCGCCGCCTTCGTCCCGCTCGCCGCCCTCCCGCTGAGCCGCAACGGCAAGGTCGACCGGGCGGCCCTCCCGGCGCCGGACGAGGAGCACGGGAGCGGACGCCGCGCGCGGGTCGAGCCGCGCACCGACGCCGAACGCCGCACCGCCGAGGTCTTCGGCGACGTCCTGGGCATCCGGCCGCCCGGCGTGGAGGACGGCTTCTTCGAACTGGGCGGCGACTCCATCCTCAGCATCCGGCTCGCCGCCCGCCTGGCCGAGGCCTTCGGCGCCGACCTCACCCCCCGCGCCGTCTTCGACCACCCCACCCCGGCCGGCCTGGCCCGCCTGCTCACCGAGGAGCAGGGCCGCCCGGGCGGCCAGGGGCGCCCGCCCGTCCTCCCGGTCGCCCGCGACGGCGCCGCGCCGATGTCGTACGCCCAGCAACGCCTGTGGTTCCTGGAGGAGTTCGCGCCCGGCGGTGCCGAGTACGTCACCGCGCTCGCGCTGCGCCTGCGCGGCGCCCTGGACACCGACGCCCTCGGCGCGGCCCTGCGCGCCCTCGCGGCCCGGCACGAGTCGCTGCGCACCACCTTCGACAGCGTCGACGGCCACGGCGTCCAGCTCGTCCACCCGCCGCAGGACGTGCCGCTGCCGCTGCACGACCTGTCCGGCCTGCCGTCGCAGCCGCGGGCGGAGGCCCTGCGCGGCCTGCTCGCCGCCGAGCGGGCCCGCCCCTTCGACCTGCGCCGCGGACCGCTGCTGCGCACCGCCCTGGTGCGGCTGGCCGACGGCGACCACGTGCTGGCCCTGACCCTGCACCACATCGTCACCGACGGCTGGTCGACCGCCGTCCTGCTCACCGATCTGGCCCACCTCTACCGCGTCGAACTCGGCTCCGGGGAGAGCCGGTTGGCGCCGCTGCCGGTGCAGTATGCCGACTACGCGCACTGGCAGCGCACGGTCGGCGCCGCCGGGTCCGACCAACTCGCCTACTGGAAGGAGCAGTTGGCCGACGTCTCGACGCTGCGCCTGCCCACCGACCGGCCCCGGCCCGCCGTGCGCACCACCAACGGGGCCACCGCCCGCCTGGAGCTGCCCGCCGACACGGCCCGCCGACTGGCCCGGGTCGGCCGGGAGCGTGGCGCCACCCTGTTCACCACCCTGGTCGCCGCCGCGCAGGCCTACCTCGCCCGGCTCGGCGGCGACCAGGACATCGCCGTCGGCACCGTCACCTCCGGCCGCGAGCAGGCGGAGACCCAGCGCCTCGTCGGCTTCTTCGTCAACACCCTGGTGCTGCGCTCGCGGGTGGAACCCGGGCAGCCCTTCGGCGACTTCCTCGGCGAGGTCCGGCAGACCGTCCGGGACGCCTTCGCCCACCAGGACGTGCCGTTCGAGCGCGTGGTCGACGAGGTGCAGCCGGTGCGCGACACCAGCCGCAGCCCGCTCTTCCAGGCCCTGGTCGTCCTCCAGAACACCCCGGCCGCCGACCTCGACCTCCCGGGCCTGCACGTGACCGACGTCGAGACCGACACCACGCAGGCGGCCTTCGACCTCGCGCTGGAGTTCGCGGAGGCCGACTCCGGCGCGCTGCACGGCCTGATCACCTACAACACCGACCTGTTCGACCCGGCCACGGCCGAGCGGATGGCCGGCCAGCTCGCCACCCTGCTGACCGCCGTCGCGCAGGACCCGGATCGCGCCATCGGTGCGCTGCCGCTGGCCGGCGGCGACCAGCTGGCCGCCGAACTCGACCGGGCGCGCGGCACCTTCCGGCCCGTCCCCGAGGCGACCCTGGCCGAACTCTTCGAGCGCCAGGCCGCCCGCAACCCCGACGCGGTGGCGCTGCTCGACGGCGGTCGCGAGCTGAGCTACGCCGAGGTGGAGCGGGCGGCCAACCGGCTGGCCCACCGGCTCATCCGGCGCGGCGTGGGGCCGGAGCGGCTGGTCGCCCTCGCCCTGCCCCGCTCGGCGGCGGCGGTGGTGGCCCAGCTCGCCGTGGCCAAGGCCGGCGGCGCCTTCCTTCCGGTGGACCCGGACTACCCGGCGCCCAGGCGGGAGTTCATGGTGCGCGACGCGGGCGCCCACCTGGTGCTCGACGACCCGGCCGAGGTGTGGTCCGCCGACGGGCCGCAGACCCCGCCCACCGACGCCGACCGCGCCACCGCGCCGACCGATGCCGACCGCGACACCGCCACCGCGCCCACCGATGCCGACCGCGCCACCGCGCTCACCCCCGGACACCCGGCCTACGTCATCTACACCTCCGGATCGACCGGCACGCCCAAGGGCGTCCTGGTGACCCACGCCGGACTCGCCGCCTTCGCGGCGGCCGCCGCCGAGCAGTACACCGCCGGCCCCGGGGCCAGGGTGCTCCAGTTCGCCTCGCCCAGCTTCGACGCCTCCGTCCTGGAACTGTGCGTCTCCCTGCTCAGCGGGGCCACCCTGGTCACGGGGGAGGAGGGGCCGCTCGTCGGCGAGCGGCTGGCCGAGGTCCTGGCCGAACGGCGCATCACCCACGCCCTGATCCCCCCGGCGGCCCTGGCCACCGTGGACCCGGAGACGGCCGCGACCCTGCCCGCCCTGCGCACCCTGGTCGTCGGGGCGGAGGCCTGCCCGGCCGACCTGGTCGACACCTGGGCCCCCGGCCGCCGGATGATCAACGCCTACGGCCCCACCGAGGCCACCGTGGTCGCCACCTGGACGGGCCCGCTGTCGCCCGGCACCGGCGCACCCGCGATCGGCCGCCCCGGCGGCGCCGCCCGCAGCTACGTCCTGGACGCCGCCCTGCGGCCGGTGCCGCCCGGCGTGACCGGAGAGCTCTGGCTGGCCGGCCCCGGCCTCGCCCGCGGCTACCTCGGCCGCCCGGGGCTGACAGCCGGGCGGTTCCTCGCGGACCCCTTCGGCGCGCCGGGCGAGCGGATGTACCGCACCGGCGACCTCGCGCACCGGGACGCCGACGGCGAACTGCGCTTCGCCGGCCGCGTCGACGACCAGGTCAAGCTGCGCGGCTTCCGGATCGAACCGGGCGAGATCGAGAGCGCGCTGCGCCGCAGCCCCCTGGTGCGCGACGCCGTCGTCACCGTGCGCGCCGACGCCCCCGGGAGCGGTACGGGCTCCGGAGCCGGCCGGCTGGTCGCCTACGTCGTCCCGGCGGGCGGGGCCGTACCGGGTGGGGTCGGCGACGGTGAGGCCACTGCGGGCCTGCCCGCCGCCGAACTGCGCGCTCACCTGGCCGGGTTGCTGCCGCCGCACCTCGTCCCGTCGGTGTTCGTCCCGCTGGAACGGCTGCCGCTCACCCCGAACGGCAAGCTCGACCGCCGGGCCCTGCCCGAACCCGGGCCCGCGCAGGCCGCGGCCGGTCCGCGCCGGGAGCCGGGCACCGACACCGAACGCCGGATCGCCCGGATCTGGGCCGACGTCCTGGGCATCGAGGAGGTCGGCGCCGACGACAACTTCTTCCTGCTCGGCGGCGACTCCATCCTCAGCATGCAGGTGGTGTCCAGGCTGCGCCGGGACGGCCTGTACCTCGCCACCCGGGAGCTGTTCACCCACCAGACGGTGGCCGAACTGGCCACCGTGGTGCGCACCGCCCCCGACCGCGAGGACGACGGCCCGGTCACCGGGGACGTGCCGCTCACCCCCATCCAGGAGTGGTTCCTGACCACCCCGCGCGCCGCCCACCACCACTTCAACCAGTCGACCCTGCTCGAACTCGGCGCCGACCCCGATCCGCGGGCATTGCGGGCCGCGCTGGACGCCCTGCTCGAACACCACGACGCCCTGCGCCTGCGCTTCACCCACGACGAGACGGGCTGGCACCAGTTCAACCCGCCGCCCGCCCCCGCCGAGGACGTCCTCGTCCGGTACGACCTGATCGGGCAGAGCGCCGAGGCCGCCGACGCGGCCATGGCCAAGGCGGCCGACGAACTGCACGGCGGCTTCGACCTGGCCCGGGGCCCGCTGCTGCGGGCGGCCCTGTTCACCGGCGCCCCGGACCGCCCGGCGCTCCTGCTGCTGGTCGCCCACCACCTGGTCGTCGACGCCGTCTCCTGGCGCCTGCTGCGCGACGACCTGGAGAGCGCCTACCGCCAGGCCGCCATGGGCACGGCGATCACGCTGGGGGAGCGCGGCACCTCCTACCGGGACTGGGCGCTCCGGCTCGCGGCCCATGTCGCCGACGGCGGCCTGGACCACGAACTGCCCTACTGGGACGAGGCGGTGAGCGCCGCCGAGGCCCTGCCCGGCCGACCCGCCGAGCCCGGTGCCGCCGAGCCCGGTGCCGCCGAGACCGCGACGGTCACCGTCGAACTGGACGAGGAGGACACCGAGGCACTGCTGCGCGCGGCCCCGGCGGCCTACCGCACCCGCGTCAACGACGTGCTGCTGACCGCCCTCGCCCTGGCACTGGCCCGCTGGACCGGCCACGAGCGGATCCGGCTGGACCTGGAGGGGCACGGCCGGGAGGACGTCGTGGAGGGCGTGGACCTGTCCCGCACGGTCGGCTGGTTCACCACCATGCACCCGGTCACCTTCCACGTCCCCGACCCCGAGGACCTCGGCCCGGACCGCGACTGGCGCGCCCTGGTGAAGTCGATCCGCCGCCAGCTGCGCGCCGTGCCGGGCAACGGGCTGGGCTTCGGCGCCCTGCGCACCTTCGGCCCGCCCGAGGTCCGCGAGCGCCTCGCCGCCGGCGCGCACGGCCAGGTGGTCTTCAACTACCTCGGCCAGTGGGACGCGCGGCCCGAGACCGCCGGCGACGGCCTGGTCCGCGCCGAGCACGGCTCCTTCGGGCAGGACCACGACCCCCGCGACGGCGGCTCGCACCCGGTGGAGGTGGTGGGCGCGGCGCAGCACGGGCGCCTCGCCTTCACCTGGCACCACCGCCCCGCCCTCCACGACACGGCGACCGTGCGCCGGGCGGCCGAGGAGTTCGCCGTGGCGCTGCGGCACATCGCCCGGCACGCCCGGGGAGGACGGTGACGGCCGCCCAGCCGCCGCTGAAAAGACCACCGCCGCAAGACCACCGCCGCAAGACCACCGCTGGAAACCCGACAACGACGAAGGAGCACGACATGGACGAGAACACCCGCTACCAGGTGCTGCGCAACGACGAGGAGCAGTACTCCCTCTGGCCGGTCGACCTCGACGTGCCCGCCGGCTGGCAGCCCGTCGGCCAGGAGGGCACCGAGGCGGAGTGCACCGCCTACGTCGACGAGGTGTGGACCGACATGCGGCCGCGGAGCCTGCGCGAACGCATGGAGAACGCCGGATCCTGACCGGCCGCAGTACTTCCGTCCCACGACAACCCCGAGGAGCTGACCGTGACCCCTTCGCTGCGCACCGAACACCTGGAGTTCATCCCCTACCGGGCCGAGGACGAGGACGTCTTCGTCTCCCTCCTCCGCAACGCTGACGTGTGCAGCTGGATGGGCCAGGACCTGGTGCCCGAGCCGCAGATCCGCGCGCTGTTCCGCGCGATCCTGACCGACGTGTACCCGCAGCAGCTCTTCGACGTGTGGGGCCTGTGGCTGGACGGGAGGTACGCGGGCCATGCCGAGGTGAAGAAGACCGGGAACGTCGACGGCCACGAGCTGGTCACCGCCCTCGCCCCGGAGTTCTGGGGCCGGGGCCTGGGCACCGAGGTGGTCCGCGGCCTGATCCGGTACGCCGCCGACGAGTTGGGCCTCAAGGAGGTCTACGGCATGGTGGGCGCGGAGAACGCCCCGAGCCTGGCGATGTCCCGACGGCTGGGCTTCCGGCACCTGCGCGACGTCGTCGGGGACGACGGCTCGGTGACGAAGGTGGTGGCGCTCTCGACGACCGACCAGGCCTGACCGGGCCCGGCCGGGTATGACCGCGGCGCGGGGGGGGGGGGGTGGGGGCGGGGGGGGGGGTGGGGGGGGGGGCGCCCCCGGGGGGGGGGGGGGAGAGTGTGGGGGCCGCCGGCCCA
>NZ_JBHWIO010000045.1:9518-20481 GCF_042732075.1 Kitasatospora sp. NPDC059812 | reverse complement strand
GCCCGCCGGGGCGCGGGGGGGGGGGGGGGGGCCCGGCGGGGCGGGGGGGGGCGCGGGGGGCGCGCGGGCCCCGCTGACGTGCGTGCCCGCTCAGCGGGCCGGTACCGCTCCGTTCGGCGCTCCCGGCCCGCTCGGCGTCCCCACCGTGCTGCGGCCCAGCAGCAGGGCGAGGTCGTCGGCCTGGCAGCGGATCTCCGGGATGGCGGTCGTCTCCAGCAGGTTGCCGCGCCGCAGCGAGCCCAGCGTCCACAGCGGTGCCGGCGCCCGGCCGCCGGTGGGGAGGAGCCGGGGCGGGGGGGGGGGGGGGGGCGCCCCCGCCGCCGGCGCCGGGGGGGCGCCGGGGGGGGGGGGGCGCGGGGCCCCGGCGGGGGGGGGGGGCCGCGCGGCGGGGGGGGGGGGGTCCCCCCCCCCCCCCCCCGGGGGGCGGGGGAGCCGAGGCCGGTGGTGAGCAGGTCGGTGATCAGCGGGTCGTCGACCCGGGTGAGTTCGGCCTCGGAGCCGGTGCAGTTCAGCACCGCCCCCACCCGCAGCGCGCGGCCGTCGTCCAGCCGGACGTCGATGACCTCGCCGACCTCCCCGACCTCCCCGACCTCGCCGCCCCCGTCGGGGCCGTCCGAGGTGGTCTTGGCGTCGGCCACGGTGCCCCGGCCGATGCTGACCAGACCCGCGTCGACGGCGGCGCGCAGGGCCTGGGCGCTGACCGGCGGGATCCGGTGGCGGTGGGTCTCCCAGAGCCGGAGGTCCCGGGCCAGCAGCCGGGCCTGGTCGGCGGGTGGGAGCTGCTGCCACAGGGCGCTGGTGAGGGGGCGGAGGCTGTCGACCCCGGCCCGCCAGTCGCCGTGGACGCGGCGGCAGCGGGCGATCTGGCACAGCACCGCCCGGCGCAGCGCGGGCAGCCCCGCACGGGCGTCGAGCTGCGGGGCGACCGGGGTGGCCGTGGCTACCGGCGCGGTGAGCGGGGTGGCGGCGTGCGGACGGGGGACCAGGCCGTGCCGGGACAGGGCGTGGACGACGCGTCCGGGGCGCTGGAGGCTGAGCGCCATGTCGACCATGGTCAGGCCGGTGCCGACGAGCAGGACGTCGCGGTCCTCGGGGACGGCGGCCAGGGCGCCGGGTGCCCAGGGGTCGGCCAGGAACCGCCCGGAGTCGCGCAGCGCCGGCGGTGCCCAGGCCTTGCCGGGTGCGAAGTTGCCCAGGGCCAGCACCGCCGCGTCGACGTCGAGCGGCGGCCCGTCGTGCAGCCACAGGCGCAGCGGCGGGGTGGTCGTCTGCGGCCGGTGGGTGAGGGCGACGACGCGGTCGGGCACCCGGACCAGGTCGGGGGCGCCGGGGCGGTCGGCCGCCGCCGCCAGGCTCTCGGCGAGGTAGCGGCCGAAGAGGCGCCGGGGGACGAAGTCGTGCTCGCCGCCGCGGTCGCCGAGCCAGCGCACGAAGTGGCCTGGGTCGTCCCGGTGGGCGCTCATCTGGCCGGCCCGGACGTTCAGCAGGTGGTGCGGCGCGTCGGTGCCGAACGCCAGCCCCGGGCCCGCGGGCCCGGGGTCGATGAGCCAGATCCGGGCCGGTGCGGGTCTCCCGGCGGCCGCGTGGTGGAGCAGGCGCAGCGCCGTCAGGGTGCCGGCGGCGCCTGCGCCCACCACGGCGATCTCTTGCGGGGTGCTGCTCTGGTTCACGGCGGCCGCGTCGGACGCGGCGGGAGACGTCATGCGGCCAACATCGAGCCGATCGCGCCGCCGCGTCCAACGACGGTTCATAGGCCCCTCGCCAAGCAGGACTTATGGCCGGGCGGCCCGGTGCCGCGCCGACCGGGGTGGGGGCGAAGGTCACGTAGGGTCCCGGGTTCGACACGTTCCGTCCCATAAGGAGAGTTTGGGGGCGCTCTGCCGCTCACCGTTCGAGCCTCTGGTTAGAGGGTGTCACGAAAGCTGTTGACCTCTCGCACAGATCCGCGTTATAACTTCTAACGAACGCGCAAGCATCTATCGAGCGCAGGGTCGCCGCAGCCGCGTTCGTAGTTCGACAGGCAACGCCAGCCCACCAACTGACACTCGATCAAGGGGAATTCCATGTCCGGCACCCGCAGCACCGGCGTCCGCGCCGCCCTGTTCGCCGTCCCGCTCGTCGTCAGCCTCCTCGGCGCCGCGGCCGCGCCCGCCGGGGCCGCTACCTCGCACCCCGGTCCGTCCCTGACCTGCCGCGGCGAGGGCGTCGACCCCCGGGCCCAGGTCCGCTACCGGGCCGAGACGGTGATCCACGCGCCGCTGCACACCATCTGGAAGCTGCAGACCGACGTGGAGCGCTGGCCGTCCTGGCAGGGCCCCGTCGCGAGCGCGGAGCGCCTCGACCACGGCCGCCTGCGCCCGGGGTCGGCGTTCCGGTGGACGACCCCGCTCCCGCCCAACCCCGCGACCACCGCCACCAGCCTGGACATCACCTCGACCGTCCAGCAGCTCAAGCGGGAGTCCTGCCTCCGCTGGACCGGCCCCGCCGACGCCGAAGGGCTGCACATCGACGGCGTCCACGTGTGGAACTTCACCCGGGTCAAGGGCGGCGTCCGGGTGAGCACCGAGGAGACCCACACCGGGCCCCAGGTCGACGCGGACGTCCCCACCGCGACCGCGATCCTGCGCCAGGGCCTCGACGGGTGGCTGCACGACCTGAAGACCACCGCCGAGGCCGAAGCCGACCGGCGCTGACCGGCGCTAGTCGGACAGGGCTTCGAGGGCGGCCCGGGCGGCGTTGTGGCCGGGGATGCCGCTGACTCCGCCGCCGCGGACGGCGCCCGCGCCGCACAGCAGGACGTTCGGGTGGGCCGTCGCCACGCCCCAGCGGGCGGCGGGGCCGTCCACCGGCCCGGTCGCGAACGGGAAGGAGAGGTCCCGGTGGAAGATGTGGCCGCCGGGCAGGCCGATCTCCCGTTCCAGGTCGAGCGGGGTCTTGGCCTCCACGCAGGGCCGGCCGGTGGCGTCCGGCGCGAGGCAGTCGGCGATCGGTTCGGCCAGCACCTCGTCCAGTTGGGCCAGGCTGGCCGCCAGGGCGCGCTCCTTGGCGGCCGGGTCGGTGAACAGCCGGGCGGGCATGTGCAGGCCGAACAGGGTCAGCGTCTGGAGGCCCTGGCGGACGGCTTCGGGGCCCAGGATGGTGGGGTCGGTGAGGGTGTGGCAGTAGATCTCCGACGGGGGCGCGGAGGGCATCCGGCCGGCCGCCGCCTCGGCGTAGGCGGTCTCCAACTGCCGGTAGCCCTCGGCGATGTGGAAGGTGCCCGCGAAGGCCTCCCGGGGGTCCGCGTCGGTGTCCCGGAGCCGCGGCAGCCGGCGCAGCACCAGGTTGACCTTCAGCTGGGCGCCCTCGGGCGCGGGCCCGGGCTCCTCGCCGAGGAGGCGGGCCAGGGTGGCCGGGGCGGCGTTGACCAGCACCCGGCGGCCCGCCGCGGTGGCCTCGCCGCCTTGGTGGCGGTACGTCACCTCGGCGTCGCCGTGGCCGTCGGTGGCGATGGCGGTGACCTCGCACCCGGTGCGGAGCTCCGCGCCGGCGGCCAGGGCAGCCTCGGCCAGCGCGTCCGTCACCGCGCCCATGCCGCCGACCGGGACGTCCCAGTCGCCCGTCCCGTTGCCGATCACGTGGTAGAGGAAGCAGCGGTTCTGCCGGAGCGAGGGGTCGTGGGCGTGGGTGAAGGTGCCGATCAGCGCGTCCGTCAGGGCGATCCCGCGGACCAGGTCGTCGCTGAAGGTCCGTTCGATCGTCTCGCCCAGCGGCCGTTCGAACAGGGTGGTCCAGGCGGCGTCGTCGGCGATCCGCCGGCGCAGTTCGGCGCGTGCGGGCAGCGGTTCGGTGAGGGTCGGGAAGACCCGTCGGGCGACCTGCCCGGTCATGCCGTAGAAGCGCTGCCAGGCCTCCCACTCCCGGTCGGTTCCGGTGAGGGCCCGGAACGCCTCCCCGGTCCGGCCGGGGTCGGCGGCGTCCACCAGCAGGCCGGTGGGCTTCCCGTCCCGGACGGTGGGGGTGTACGAGGCGATCCGGCGGCGCCGCAGGTCGAGCCGCAGGCCCAGGTCCTGGACGATCTTCCGTGGCAGCAGGCTGACCAGGTAGGAGTAGCGCGACAGTCGGGCGTCCACGCCCGGGAACGCCCGGGCGGAGACGGCGGCGCCGCCGACCCGGGGCAGCCGTTCGAGCAGCAGGACCCGGCGTCCGGCCCGGGCGAGGTAGGCGGCGGCCACCAGCCCGTTGTGGCCGCCGCCGACGATCACGGCGTCGTACCGGGCGGGGGTGGACGGGTTCGCGTTCACCCCCGCCACGCTACGGGACGGGGGCGGGCCGGGGAATGCCCCGGACAGAGCGGCCCCGGACACGGCGGCCCCGGAGCGCCGCAGGGCCCCCTCGCAGTGGTTCGCGAGGGGGCCCTGCGGCATCCGGCCGGTCAGCGGCCGCCGTGGATCAGTTCGACGGAGAAGCCGTGGTCGGTGGAGACGGCAGGCGTTTTGACCTGCGTGACCCCGGTCGCGGCGTCGTAGTACCAGCCCGAGGCGGCCGAGTCGAGCGCCGCCGCCGAGTCCAGCCGGGGCAGCGGTCCGCCCTGCGTGACGACCAGGCGCGGGGCGGGCTTGCCGTGCACGGTGAAGCGGTACCCCCGCTCGGCCGGCTTGCCGGTGTAACTCCCCACGCTGGCACCGACCTTGACGACGGTGACCGGCCCGTGGGCGCGGACGTCCACCCGCTGGGTGGCCGAGGCGCCGGCGGCGAAGCCGCGGGTGACGCCGTCGTCCTCGTACAGGGTGTAGGAGGAGTCGCCCTGCGGGTAGAGGTCGTAGTCGAGCCGGGTGTGGTCCCGGTTCTCCCAGGACAGCGTGCCCTCGGGCCACATCGGCACGATCGAGCCGCCCTTGACGAACAGCGGCAGGGTGTCCAGCGGCGCGGAGTACCCGTTGATCGTGGTGGGGCCCTGGTAGGTGCGCCCGGTCCAGTAGTCGGTCCAGGTGCCCTTGGGCAGGTAGATGCCGTCGCGCACCGAGGTGTCGGAGTAGACCGGCGCGACGAGGAAGTCCGGCCCAGCCAGGAACTCGTACTTGGCGTTCGGGCCGAGGGCCGCCGGGTCGTCCGGGTACTCCAGGGCGAGCGGGCGCACCGCGCCGACGCCCGTCCTGGTGGCCTCCGCCGACAGCGTGTACATGTACGGCAGCAGCCGCTCCTTCAGCTGGAGGTACTTGCGGTTGATCGAGGTGTAGGGCTCGCCGTCCAGCCAGGGCTGCTGGTCGCGCTGCTCCTTGCCGGCCATGTCCTTGGCCCAGCCGTCCATGGTCATGATGGCCGGGAGGAAGGACTTCCACTGGAGGTCGCGGGTGTACATCTTCGGGTCGCGGCGGTAGATGGAGCCGACGTCGCCGGTGTTGTAGGCGATGCCGGACATGGTGGCGCCGGCGTAGGTGGGGATCTGCCAGCGGATGTAGTCCCAGGACAGGCTCTGGTCGCCGCTCCACAGGACGCCGCAGCGCTGGGCGCCGGCCCAGGAGACGGGCAGCCAGACGAAGCCGCGGGCGTCGCTGCCGTCCTCGATGCCGGCCTTGGCCTGGTCGCAGGCGTTCAGCGCGAAGTCGTAGCCGTTGCCGACCCAGGCGACGTCGAGCTTGCGCACCCGGACGCCGGCCTTGACCTCGGCGGCCTGGTCGGGCAGGCCGTTCTGGGTCCAGAGCCCGAGCTGGGCGTGGTCCTTGCGCAGGCCCTCGCCGGTCTGGGCGAGGTTCTCGTAGCCGCAGCCGTAACCGTCGTTGACGAGCATCCAGCCGAGCGGCATCTGGTTCTGTGCGTAGCCGTCGGCGACCTTGAGCGAATCCGTGGTGTGGCGCTCGCCGCGGTTGGCGTTGTGCAGGTAGCAATCGGCGGAGCCGGGTTCCAGGCCGTAGACGGGCGGCATGAAGGGCTTGCCGACCAGGGCGGTGTACTTGCCGATCACCGACTTGACGTCGCCGGTGAAGTAGTAGGCGTCCAGGCGTCGTTCCTGCTGGCCGGTGTGCACGGGCGAGCCGAAGTCGTAGATGCCCGGTGCGAGGGTGTTGCGGAAGACGCCGTAGCCGGCGGTGGAGATGTAGAACGGCTGCGAGTTGTTGTAGCCGCCCTCGTTCCAGTTGGTGCTGTTGGCGACGTGGACGGTCTTGTCCCGGTGGGAGAAGGAGCCGTTCTGTTCGCCGCCGCCGAAGAACTGCTCGTCGGCGCCGCGGACCAGGCTCTGCCGCAGCCCGCTGGTGGACCAGCGCAGCGGGGCGTCCTCCTGCCAGACGGCGGTGCGGTTGTCGGCCTTGTACAGGCCGAACCTCAGGGGGTGCTTGTAGACCCGCAGCACCTGGTCCTTGGAGCGGATGCCGTAGTAGTCGCCGGCGTCGAACGACGAGGTGCTGCGCTGGAGTTCGGGCTGCTTGCGGATGATGGTGCTGCCGGCCGGGTCGGTGAGCACGCCGTCCGGGGCGGCGCGCAGCCGCAGCTGGTCGTCGGCGAGGAAGTCGACCTTGGCCTTGAGGGTGCCGGCGGCGATGTCGTAGCTGCCTTGGCCGCCGGAGAAGGAGGTGAGGTTTCCCGCGTCGGCGGTCTGCGGCAGGTAGGCGCGGCCGGTGAAGGAGCCGCCGTGCACGTCGTAGGGGACGACCAGGACGTGGTAGGTGCCCGAGGCCTTCGGGATGACGGTCGCCTCGGGGTTGGCGGTGCCCGCGCTCTCGGCGACCTCCTTGCCGTTGGCGTCGTAGATGTAGAGGTCGAAGTCGTCGGTGGGGTTCTGCCACTGGATCGAGAGCGGGACGCCGCCCTCGGGGTTGTCGTCCCAGTAGCCGGCGGGGGCGTCGACGGTCAGGTCGAAGCGGCCGCAGACGGTGCCGTCCGGGTCCTGGGCGGCGGACGGGCAGGAGGTGGCGCCGCCGAGGGTGCCCTTGGCGTACGTGGGGCTCTGCCAGGTGGTGCTCTGGTGGCTGCCGTCGAGGACGGCGGAGCCGGGGGTGGCGGCGCGGGCCGGCAGGGCGGGCCCGGCGATGGCGGCGATGCTGGTGAGGGCCACGGTGAGGGCGGCCCGGCGGAGGCGAGGTCGTACCAAGCGCACGGTGTGTTCTCCCGTCGGATGAGCAAGAGATGTTCACTTACTGCGCGAAGCTGCTTGAACATGGGGGAATACAAGCAACATTCACAGTTATGGCCAGTCCATGTCAATGGTGGAGCCGCCGTTCTCGACACCCCGGACGGCCGGGGCTACTTCACCGATCCGGCGGTCAGCCCGGAGACCACGTGGCGCTCGATGACGGCGAACAGCACCACGACCGGCACGATCGCGACCACCGATCCGGCGAACAGGTAGTTCCACTCCACGGTGTAGTTGCCGATGAAGCCGTTGATGCCGACGGTCAGCGGCTGGCTCTCCGGGGCCGTCGACAGGGTCAGGCCCATCACGAACTCGTTCCAGGCGGAGATGAAGGTGAAGATCACCGCGGTGACCACGCCGGGCATGGCCAGCGGCAGCACCACCCGGCGCAGCGCCCCGAGCCGGCCGAGGCCGTCGAGCAGCGCGGCCTCCTCCAGCTCGACCGGGATCGAGCCGATGTAGGCGGTGAGGATCCAGACGGCGAAGGCCAGGTTGAAGGCGGCGTTGCAGAGGATCAGCGTCCAGACCGAGTTGAGCATGTCCAGCTGGTAGAACTCGCGGTAGAGGCCCACCAGCAGCGAGGTCGGCTGGAACATCTGGGTGACCAGCACGAGCAGCAGGAAGAGCTTGCGGCCCCGGTACCTGAACCGCGCGGTGCAGTACGCGGCGGGCAGCGCGACCAGCAGCGCCAGCACGGTGGAGCCGCCGGCGACCAGCAGGGTGACCTTGAGGTTGGCGCCGAGCGTCGACTCGCGCCAGACGTCGACGAAGTTGGACCAGGCGGGGTGGTGCGGCAGGTAGCCCGCGTCGCGCAGCTCGTCGGCGGGGCGCAGCGCGGTGACGGCCATCTCCAGGTACGGGAGCAGGAAGACCGCCGCCAGCAGCCAGGCCGCCGCCGCCATGACCAGGGTGCGCGGCCGGATCCGAGCCCGGATCCGCGGCTCGGTCTGCGGCCGGATCCGGCGCGCGGGCGGGCGTGGCCGGCGTGTGGGCGGGCGGGCCGTCAACGCTCCTCCCCGTTCCAGCGGCCGACCTTGAGGAAGACGAGCACCATCAGCACCACCAGGGCGAAGTTGACCACCGACATGGCCGCGGACTCGCCGATGTCGGTGTTCTTCAGCTGGTACATGAACACCGTGCTGGTGGCCGTGGCGCTGCCCGGGCCGCCCTGGGTCATGCCCCAGATGACGGGGAAGGAGTTGAAGACGTTGATCAGATTGATCACGAGGCCGACCAGGAAGGCCGGGCGCAGCAGCGGCAGGGTGATCCTCCGGTAGGCCTGCCACGGGGAGGCGCCGTCCACCCGGGCCGCCTCGTACAGCTCGCCGGGGACGGTCTGCAGGCCGGCGAGCAGGGTGTAGGTGGTGAACGGCAGCGAGACGAAGACGGCGACGAGGACCATCCAGGGCCAGGCGGTCGACGGGTCGCCGAGCCAGTCCCGGGGGCCGTCGACCAGGCCGAGGTCGGTCAGCGCGGTGTTGAGCACGCCGGCCGTCCGGTCGAGCATCCACCGGAAGCCGATGGCGGTCATCAGGACGGACGCGGCCCAGGGGGCGATCAGGGCCCAGCGGGCGAACCTGCGCCCGGGGAAGCGCTGGTTGAACAGCTGGGCCAGGCCGAGCGAGAGCGCCATCGTCAGGCCGACGACGGCCACCGTCCAGACCACCGTCGAGAGCAGCACCCGGCCGAGGTCGGCCTCGCCGAAGAGCTTGCGGTACTTGTCCAGCCCGGCGGAGCCGCGGACGAATCCGCTGGTGCTGATGCGCAGGAACGAGGTGCGGGCCATCTCGTAGACGGGCCACAGGACGACGGCCAGGATCAGCAGGACGGCCGGGGCGATCCACGGCAGCGGTCCGAGCCGGCCGGGGCCGGAGCCCGTCCGGGCGGGCCGGCCGGGCCCGGAGGCCTGGGGGGTGGGGGAGTCGAGGGACACGGCGGTGCCTTTCGGACGGGGCGCGGGCCAGGGCGGGCGTGCCCTACTTGTTCGCGACGGCGTCCCGGGCCTTCTTCTGCAGGTCGCCGAGCACCTTGGCCGGGTCGCCGGCGACGGCGGTGCCGATGCTCTTCTTGAGCTCGGCCGAGACCGCGTCCCAGGTGGTGTTGCCGAGCGGGTAGAAGGCGGCGTTCGGCAGGAGGGCGAAGAACGGTTCGAGGTCCTTGTGCTTGCCGCTGGCGGTCATCTCGCGCAGGGTGCCCTGGGTGACCGGCATCAGGTTGTAGGTCTCGTCGAAGGCGAGCGTGTTGTCCTTGGAGTACGCGAAGTCGAGGAACTTCCTGATCTGGTCGCGGTGGCCGTTCTTCTTGAAGGCCATCGTCCAGTCCGCGACGCCGAGGGTGGAGGCGAGCGGGCCCGTCCTGCCGGGGACGGGCGCGACGCCGTAGTCGACCTTGCCGTCCTTGGACATCTGGATCAGCGAGGGGTGGCCGTTGGCCATGGCGGCCTTGCCCGCGGCGAAGTCGGCGAAGGCGGTCTTGCGGTCGGTGGTGGCCGGGTTGGCGTAGGTCAGGCCGGTGTCGACGAGGTTGGCCTTGAGCCAGCGGAAGGTGTCGACGTTGGCCTGGCTGTCGATGGCGTACGTGCCGTCCTTGGCGGTGGGGCCGCCGCCGTTGCCGAGCTCCCAGATCATGCTCTCGCCCTGGGCCTCCTCCGGGCCGAGCGGCAGCGCGTAGGGGGTGACCCCGGGCGCCTTGGCCTTGATCAGTTCGGCGTCCTTGCGCACCTCGTCCCAGGTGGTGGGCGGCTGGGTGATGCCGGCCTGCTGGAAGACGGCCTTGTTGTAGAAGAGGGCGCGGGCGGAGGAGACGAACGGGATGCCGTACTGCACGCCGTCGACCCGGCCGGCGTCGGCGAAGCTCGGGATCAGGTCGGCCCGGGTGTCGGCGGACAGGACGTCCTCGGCCTTGTAGAGGAGGTCGTCGGCGACCTTGTCGGCGTAGCCCCCGGTCTGCAGGACGTCGGGGACGTTGCCGCTCTGGATCATCGTCTTGACCTGCTTGTCGATGTCGTTCCAGTTCATCACCTGGACGTCGACCTTGATGCCGGGGTTGGCCGCGGTGAACGCGGTGGCGACGCCGTTCCAGTAGGCCTTGGAGCTGTTGGACTCCTTCTCGCCGTAGTCGGCGGCGACGAGTTTGAGCGTCACGGCGCCGTTCGGGGAGGACCCGCCACTGCTGCCGCCGCACGCCGTGAGGGCGAGCGCGCCGACGGCACAGACCGCCCAGAGGGCACGTACACGTGTGTTCACCGCAGTTACCGCCTTCGTACGCCGCTTGATCCTAGTTGCTTGAAGAGCGCTGGTTCTGAGCAGATTCGAAAGAGCGTGGCGTCGGGCAGTATTCACGAGGCGGACCGGCGGGGTCGAGGTGTCGCCCGGATGTCGTTATCGGACCGTTGCATGACAACTGGCGGTGCAGCAGAGAGCCCGGCCGGTTCTCCCCGGCCGGGCACCCCGCGTGAACAGGTCAGACGCGTGCGACCCGGACCCCGCAGGCGGCGATCGCCTTCTCCTGCGCGGCGGTGGCCTCGTCGTCGGTGACGAGGTCGTGCACCTCGGCGAGCGGGCAGATTTTGGCGAAGGTCACCCGGCCGATCTTGGTGCTGTCCGCCAGGACCACCGAGCGCGTGCTGGCGTGCAGGAACGCGCGGTCGGTCTGGGCCTCCATCTCGTCGTGCGTAGTGCAGCCCTCCTGCGCCGTCAGGCCGTCCACCCCGATGAACGCGAGGTCCAGGTGGTACTGGGCGAGCATCCGGGGGGGGGGGGGGGCCCCCCCCCCCCCGCGCGGGGGGGGGGGGCGGCCCGCCGCCCCCCCCCCCCCCGCCGGGCGGCGGGCGGCGCGCGGGGGGCGCGCGGG
>NZ_JBHWIO010000045.1:0-9508 GCF_042732075.1 Kitasatospora sp. NPDC059812 | reverse complement strand
TTCTTTTATACCCCCCCGCCCCCCCCCGGGGGGGCGCCCCCCCCCCCCCCCCCGCCCCCCCGGGCCCCCCCCCCCCCCCCCCCCCACCACCAGGCGGACGTCCGGCCGGACGATGAGGTCCGCCGCGATGTTGACCGCGTTGGTCACGATGGTGATCCCGCCGCGCTCGGCCAGCACCCGGGCCAGCTCGCTCGTCGTCGTGCCGCCCGTCAGGCCCACCACGGCGCCGTCCGGCACCAGCCGGTCGGCCGCCAGCGCTATCCGCCGCTTCTCGGCCTGCCGCGTCCCGTGCTTGTGGCGCAGCGGCAGTTCGAGGTTGACGGCACCGGTGACCGCCCCGCCACGGGTGCGGTGCAGCAGGCCCTGCTCGTGCAGTTCCTGGAGGTCCCGGCGGACGGTGGCCGGTGACACCTGGAGGAGACCGGCCAGCTCGTGCACATCGGCGCTGCCCGCCTCGGTGATGTGGGCGAGGATCCGGGCGGTACGGTCGGCTTTGAGCATGGCCGAAGTCTAGGGCGTGTCCGTTGGATCACGCCGGGCCCGTGGAGCGGCGGACTGTGCGCAGAACCGCGCAAGCCGGCCGGGCGGCCCGGAGCGGGGGCGTCACCGGGTGGCGAAGACCCAGCGGTCGGCGGCGAAGGCGTCGTGGGGTTCGGGCCGGGGGCCGCGGCCGTAGTGGCGGGTGAAGTCGAACGGGGTGTGGACGGTGGTGGACCAGCCGCGCGCGGTGAGATCGGCGGTGGTGTCGGGGCGGGGCCCGGCGTCGAACAGGGCGAGCAGGTCGACGCCGAGCCGCTCGCGGGCGGTCGTGTAGACGGGGTTGTCGCGGACCGCCGCGGACTCCGGTCCGAGCCTGGCCTCGTACGCCAAGGTGCTGCCGGCGGCGCCGAGTCGGTCGACGGCGGCCGCGAGCCGCTGTTCGGCGGCGGCGGGCAGATAGGGCAGCAGGCCCTCGGCGAGCCAGGCGGTCGGCTCGGCGGGCTGGAAGCCGGCCGCGGTGAGGGTATCGGCCCAGTCGCCGCGCAGGTCGGCGGCCACCGGTACGCGGCGCGCCGCCGGCCGGGCGTCGACCTGGTCGAGGACGCGCTGTTTGAACGCGAGGACCTCGGGCCGGTCGACCTCGAAGACGGCGAGGTCGGCGGGCCAGTCGAGCCGGAAGGCCCGGGTGTCCAGGCCGGCGCCGAGCAGGACCACCTGGCGGACGCCCAGGTGGGCGGACCACAGCAGCTGGTCGTCCAACGCCCTCGTCCGCAGGGCGAAGTAGCGGCCGAGCCGACCCCAGAGCGGATCGGCCTCGCCGTCCGGGACGTCCCGGGGGTGGACCGGCCAGTGCGCGGAGGACCGGGCGGCGCGCACGAAGTGCTCGGCGTGGGCGTCCCGGGCGAGGGCGTCGGGGCGGTGGGTCTCGATCGCGCGGGCGGCGGCGACCATCAGGGCGGTCGGTCCGACGCCCTCGTCGACGCCGGCACGGGGGCGGGCGGCGGTGGCCATGGTCCCTCCTGGTGTTCGGACTTCGGGAAGCCGCGACCAGGTCCTGTCCGGCAGGATCGGCCGGACAGGCTGGACGGCGGACCGGTCGTGGGTGGTGGCGCGGGCGCCGTGGGCCCGGTGCGTGAAGCGCGGGGCGGCGCCGCCGGGCAGGCGCGGGGCGGCGCCGTCGTCGCTGAGCCGATCCGGGGCGGGCGCGCCCCGGGGAGATCAGGCGGCCGGTTGGCCCACCAGCAGGTCGCCGGGGATGCCAGCCTTGTCCGGGGCGTAGTAGTCGCGGATCCCGGCGGCCCAGACGGCCACCGTGATGCGGTCCTCGGGGGTGGGGCCGAAGGCGTCGAAGAGGGCGTGGATGTTGGCGTGCTCGAAGCCGATCGCGGTCATCAGCGCCACGAACAGCGGACGCTCGATCAGGCCGTCGCCGTCCGGGTCGCCGAGCGCGGCCAGGGCGTCGGCGAACTCGCCGGCGGTGGGGCCGAAGCGCTCGGGCGAGAGGACGAAGCCGCCGAACTCCTCGCGGCTGATCACGCCGTCGCCATTGGTGTCCAACTCGTCGGCCAGGGTGGTCCAGTAGCGCCGGAAGGCGGCGCGGATCGCGGCCTTCGCGGCCTCGTCCGAATCGGCGGCGGCCGCGACCACGCGGGCCGTCATCAGGTTGAAGTCGTCGACCTCGACGACGCCGTTGCGGTTGGCGTCGAACAGGGAGAAGACGAGGTCGATCCGCCGGGTGGCCTCGGTGGGCATGTGTCGCTACCTCTTTCCGTGGGTTCACGCGTGTCCGTGGGTCCACGCGTTCCGGTGGGACCGGATGGTGTGCGTCCGATCGGTCTCCCCACTATCGGCCACCCGGGTCGAGGCGGATGAGTCATGATCGAGTTCTTCACCTGATGGAGTGAACTATCAGCGTTCGAACGCCAGTTGGCGCGCAAACGGCCCTGTTCAGGCCGCCGGGGCGGCCGGCCGCCAGTCGGCGGGGCCGGCGGGCGGGAGGTGCCGGGGCAGGCCGGGTGTCCAGCGCTTGGTCCCGTCGGGCAGGACGGCGAGGGCCTCGGCACCGGGCTGCCGGGAGGCCCAGGCGAGCGCGCGGTCGGGGCCCATCGCGAAGGCGGCGGTGGCCCAGGCGTCGGTGCGGGCGATCCCGGTGCCGGGGGCGCCGACCAGGGTCAGCGAGGCGAGGCCGGACGCCGGCCGGCCGGTGTGCGGATCGAGGATGTGCGCGCCGCGCTCGGCGGTGCCGGAGGTGGCCACCGCGAGGTCGTCGCCGCCCAGCACGGCGGCCAGCGCGCCCGGCCGCAGCGGGTGGGCGACCCCGATCCGCCACGGGCCGCCGGCGGTCTGCACGTCCCCGCCGCCGCTGACGCAGTACTGCCGGGCCCCGGCGGCGGCCAGCAGCCCGGCCGCCTCCTCGACCGCCCACCCCTTGACCCAGCCGCTCGGGTCGAGCCGGCCGCCGGGCCGCTCGGTGAAGAAGCCGTCGGTCTGCGCGGCGACCTCGCGGCAGGCCGCCAGGACGACGCGGACCTGCGGATCGCAGTCGGCGAGGGCGAGTTCGCCCCGGTCGAGGCGGCTGATGTCGCTGTCCGGCCGGTAGGGCGAGAACACCGCGTCGATCCGGTGCAGCCGGTCGGCGATCCGGCGGAGCGCGGCGGGCGTGTCCGGGCCGGGATCGCGGACGGCGATCGAGAAGACGGTGCCCATGACGGGTTCGGCGTGGCGGAGCACCGCGCCTCACCGCCCGGCGCGGTCGAGCGCGCTCTGCAGGGAGCGGACGTAGCCGTCGCTGGTGAAGGTCGCGCCGCTGACCACGTCGATCCCGGCGCTCTGTGCGGCGATCGCCTCCTGGTTGAGCAGGGGCAGCGCGGAGCTGTTGATCTCGCGGTCCCGGCGGTCCTCGGTGGGGTACTTGACGACGTCGACGGTGGTGATCCGGCTGCCGGCGAGGGTGACCTCGACCTGGACGGGGCCGTAGCGGGTGTTCACGGCGTCGCCGGTGACCTTCCGGGTGCCGCCGGCGCCGGCCGCGGCACCGGCGGCCGGTGCGCTGGGAGAGCCCGACGGCCCAGCGGTGGCGTCGGAGGCCCCGGCGGCGGTACCGGACGAACCCGTGGCGCCGGACGAACCCGCGCCGCCTGACGAGCCTGCGGTACCGGACGAGCCCGTGCCGCCGGAGCTGATCACCGGCGCGGGCCCGGCGGCCCCGTGCGGTTTGAGGGAGAGCAGCAGGACGACTCCGGCCGCGGTGGCGGCACTGGTGACGACGGCTCGGCGCATGGGCGGGGCTCCTCGGGGGTGTGGCGGAGGTGGCGTTGTGACGGGTCTCGGCAGGTCCGGCAGGCTCGGCGAGCGGGCTCAGAAGTCGAAGGACTCCCGGTGGATGCGCCCCGCCCGCACCCCGGCGGCCCGCAGCGAACGGACGGCCTCCTCGGCCAGCGCGTCCGGCCCGCACAGGTAGACCTCGTGCTCGGCGAGGTCGGGGACGAGCCGGGCGAGCGCGCGGCCGAGGTCGCCGATCCGCGCCCGCGGGCCGACCAGTTCGTGCACCGCGGCGCCCCGCCGCCGGGCCACCTCCGCCAGCTCGGCCCGGAACAGCACGTCCTCCGGGCGCCCGGCCCGCTGGACCAGGGTCAGCTCGCCCGGCAGCGTCTCGAACAGCGCCCGCAGCGGGGTGATCCCCACCCCCGCCCCGAGCAGCAGCACCCGGCGCCGCCGTTGCAGCCGCCCGGTGAACGCCCCGTACGGGCCCTCGGCGCGCACCGGGGTGCCCGGGCGCAGCGCGGCCACCGCGGCGCTGTGCCCGCCGAGGTCCTTGACGGTGAAGCGCAGGAAGTCCGGGCGCGGCGGCGCGGACAGCGAGTACGGGTTGGCGGCCCACCGCAGGCCGGGCGCCTGGAACTGGAGACGGAAGAACTGGCCCGGCTCGGCCCGGAGTTCGTCCAGCCGCCGACCGGTCAGGAACAGCGACACCACGCCCGGCCCCTCCCGCCGCACCTCCGCCACCCGCAGCCGGTGCCGGCGGTCGAGCAGCCAGGGCCGGGCCAGCCGGTACCAGCCCAGCAGGGCGGCGGTGCCGAGGTAGAGCGCGTACCAGGCGGCGCGGGCCGGGCCGTCGCCGAGGTCGGCGCCGGTGGCCAGCTGGTGGCCGAAGGCGAGCGCCACCGCGAGGTAGGTGGCCAGGTGCAGGTAGTACCAGGCCTCGTACGGGAGGCGGCGCCGGGCGGCCCGGGCGGAGACGGCGCCGGTGCCCAGCATCAGCAGGGTGCCCAGCGCGGCCTTGAGCATCTCGGGGTAGTGGAGGACGATCTCCACGCCCTCGCCGAACAGGCCGCGCCCGTCCGTCAGCGCGTATCCCCAGACGACCGACAGCACGTGCACCGTCACCACGGCGACCAGCCAGCGCCCGCCGAACGCGTGCCAGCGGGCCAGCCGGTCGGCGCCGACCCCGCGCTCCACCGGCGGCAGCCGGGCCATCAGCAGGAGCAGCACCGGCGCCGCGTACCCGGCGAGCAGGCCGGTGATCCGGCCCGCCCCGGTCAGCCAGCCGGCCGCCCCGGCGACCGCAGGGGTGTCGGACCACCACAGCGCGAGGACGCCGAGCGCCCCGGCGCCGATCAGGCCCAGCACCGCGGCCGGCCGGACGGCGGCCGGGCGGCGCGGGGCCGCCCGGCGGGAGCGGGCGGCGGGTCTCGGCGGGGCGGCGGTGGCCATCGGGGATCCTCCTTCGGGCCCGGCGGGCGAGCACCGCCGGGGCGCACCACGATCGCACCGCAACCTCTGAGCCGGCTCTGAACCGGTGCCGCCGCCCCCGTCGCCCCCGGCGGTGTCGCCGCAGGTCAGGGCGGGTGGAGCGGGTTCTGCGGGCGACTGCCGGTCTCAGGGCTTTCTCATCGCGATGGGCCAGGATGACGGCGGCCGACCGCCTGCACCCAGGGAGCACCATGGACGACACCGCCGAGCGGGGCGCCGACCGGCAGGACTGGCGGGTCCTGGTCGTCGACGACGAACCGGACCTGGTGGAGGTGGTCTGCGGCGCGGTCCGCTACGAGGGCTGGCAGGCACGGGGCGAGACCACCGGTCTGGCCGCCGTCCGGGCGGCGGCGCACTGGCGCCCGGACGCCGTGGTGCTCGACATGATGCTCCCCGACCTCGACGGCATGGAGGTGCTGCGCCGCATCCACGCCGAGCGGCCCGAGGTGCGGGTGCTCTTCCTCACCGCCCGGGACGCCGTCGAGGACCGGATCGCGGGCATCGCGGCGGGCGGCGACGACTACGTGACCAAGCCGTTCAGCCTGGCCGAGGTGGTGGTCCGGCTGCGCGGGCTGCTGCGCCGGGCCGCCCCACCGGGGGCCGCGGGGCAGCCGCCCGCACACGCCCTGGTGCTCGGCGACCTCGTCCTCGACGAGCGCGCCCGCGAGGTCACCCGGGCCGGTGAGGTGGTCGACCTCAGCCCGACCGAGTACGCGCTGCTCGCCCACCTGATGCACCACCCGCGGCAGGTGCTCAGCAAGGCGCAGATCCTGGACGCCGTCTGGTCGTACGACTTCGGCGGGCAGGCGCACGTCGTCGAGCTGTACATCAGCTATCTGCGCAAGAAGCTGGACGCGGGCCGGACGCCGATGATCCACACGGTGCGCGGCGCCGGCTACCTGATCAAGGCGGCCCCGTGACCGGCGGCCCCACGACGGGCAGCCCCATCACGGGCGCCGCCAGGGCCCGCCGCCGGGCCGCCCGGCTGGTGCCGCGGACGCTGCGGGCCCGGCTGATCGCCGGCCTGCTGGTGCTGCTGGTGGTGACCTGCGCCGCGGTCGGCCTCGCCACCACGGCGGCGCTGCGCCACTTCCTGGTGGACCGCCTGGACCAGCAGCTCGCCGACGCCGGCGGGCGCTACGCCGCCAGCCTGGAGCACGCCGGCCAGGGCGGCGGCACCGACACCCGGGCGCAGACCCCCGGCACCCTGGGCGCCCGGCTGCTGGACGGCCGGGTCACCGCGGCGGGCGTGGTCGACGGGGACGCCGACGACGCCAACGGCCCCAGCGCCGACGACCAGCTGGTGTTCTCGCCGGCCGAGCAGCGGGCCCTCGCCGCCCTGCCGGTCGGCGGGCCGGCCCGCACCGTCGACCTGGGCCGCACGCAGGGCCACTACCGGGTGCGCGCGGTGGCCGGCCGGGACGGCGACGTGCTGGTCAGCGGACTGCCGCTGCGCCCGGCCGAGGACACCGTGGACCGGCTGGCGACCCTGGAGCTGACCGTCTTCGCGATCGCCGTCGCCGGGGCGGGGGCGGCCGGGGCGGTCTGGGTCGGCTGGTCGTTGCGTCCGCTGCGGCGGGTGGTGGGCACGGCCGAGCGGGTGGCCGCGCTGCCGCTCGCCAGCGGCGCCGTCACGCTGGCCGAACGCGTCCCGGACGACGATCCGCGGACGGAGGTCGGCCGGGTCGGCGCTGCGCTCAACCGGATGCTCGGGCACGTGGGCGACGCGCTGGCCCGCCGGCACGCGGTGGAGGAGCGGCTGCGGGCGTTCGCGGCCGACGCCAGCCACGAGCTGCGCACCCCCGTGGCGGCGGTCCGCGGCCACGCCGAACTCGCGCTGCGCCACCCGGGCGCGGTGCCCGGGCCGGTCCGGCACTCGCTGGAGCGGATCGACGCGGAGGCGGTGCGGATGGGCGCGATCGTCGAGGACCTGCTGCTGCTCGCCCGGCTGGACGCCGGCCGGCCGCTGGCCGACGCGGAGGTCGACCTGACCCGGATCGCGCTGAACGCGGTGGCCGACGCCCGGGCGGCCGGGCCCGGGCACCGCTGGCGCCTGGCGCTGCCCGAGGAGCCGGTGCTGGTGCGCGGGGACGCGGACCGGCTCAGCCAGGTGGTGGTCAACCTGCTGGCGAACGCCCGGACCCACACCCCGCCCGGCACCGAGGTCGAGCTGAGCCTGGAGCCGGCCGGGGCGGAGGTGCGGCTGGCCGTCGCCGACGACGGCCCGGGGATCGCGCCGGAGCTGGCGGGCCGGATGTTCGAGCGGTTCGTCCGGGGGGACCGCGCCCGCTCGCGCTCGACCGGGTCGACGGGGCTCGGCCTGTCGATCGTGCGGGCGGTGGTCCGGGCGCACGGCGGCACGGTGGACGCGGCGAGCCGGCCGGGGCGCACCGTGTTCACCGTCCGGCTGCCGCTCTGACCGGGGGCGCGGGCGTGGTGGTGCGGAAGCGGTGGCGGTACTCGGTCGGGGTGGTGTCGAGCCGGCGGCGGAAGGCCCGGACCAGGGTGTCGGTGGTGCCGAACCCGCAGTCGGCGGCGACGCGTTCGAGCGTGGCATCGCTGGATTCGAGCTGGTGGCGGGCGAGTTCGACCCGGGCCGACTCGATGTAGGCGCTGGGTGTGGTGCCCAGTTCGGTCTTGAAGATCCGGGTCAACTGCCGTTCGCTGACGTGGGCGTGGGTGGCGAGGTCGGGGACGGTGAGCCGGCCGGTGAGGTTGCGCAGGACGTGGTGGCGCAGCTCCTCGACCCGCCGGGTGGTGGAGACGGGTTCCAGCGGGACGCTGAACTGGCTCTGGCCGCTGGGGCGTTTGAGGTACATCACGAGCTGGCGGGCGACCCTCAGTGCGAGCTCCTCGCCGAAGTCCTCGGCGACCAGGGCGAGGGAGAGGTCGAGGCAGGCGCTGATGCCCGCGCCGGTCCAGACGTCGCCCTCGCGGATGAAGATCGGGTCGGCGTCCACCTCGATCTCCGGGTACTCGGCGGCCAGTTGTGCGGCGGTCGACCAGTGGGTGGTGGCGCGCTTGCCGTCGAGGAGCCCGGCGGCGGCGAGCAGGTGCGCGCCGACGCAGACCGAGGCGATGCGGCGCGAGCGCCCGGCGAGGGCGCGCACCCAGTCGACCACGGCCGGGTCGGTGCGCGGGTGGACCAGACGCTGGCCGTCCACCTCGACGGCGCCGGGCACCAGCAGGGTGTCGATGGCGCTCGCGGCGGCCTCGTCGAAGGTGAGGTCGGGCAGGATCCGCACGCCGGCGGCGGTGGTGACCGGGTCCGTGGTCGCGGCGGCGAGGACGACGCGGTAGCCGGTCGCGTCGTCGGTCTCCCGCCGGACGAGGGAGAACACCTCGGGCGGTCCGGTGACGTCGAGCAGGTCGACGCCCTCGAACAGGACGATGACGATCAGTCGTTGTACGGCGCCCACGGCCCCACCTGCGCTCTCTTCGTGCTCTCTCGATGTCGGAATCTGCAGGTTAGACGGCATTGCCGACATCCGGTGGCCGGTCGTAGCGTTCCAGGGGCCGGGCCGCTGCGGCCGTCGCAGCCGCCGCCCGCCCTTACCCGTGTACCGAACCGAAGGTGGTCCCCTCATGCCCACGACGACCCTGCGCGCCCTGAACGGCCTCGACGAGACGCCCGCCACGCTCGCCGCGTCCACGCTGATCCTGATCGACTACCAGAACACCTACGTGCGCGGCGTGATGGAGCTGGAGGGCTGGCGGGAGGCGCTCGACGCGGCCGCTGCCCTGCTCGCCCGGGCGCGCGCGGCGGGTGCCACGGTCATCCACGTGATCAACGACGGCGGCGCGGGCACCCCGTACGACGTCCGTGCCGAGATCGGGCAGATCCACCCCGCCGTGGCGCCGGCCGAGGGCGAGGCCGTGGTCGTCAAGCAGGCCCCGGACGCCTTCGTCGGCACCGGCCTGGGCGCCCTGCTCGACGAGGCCGGCCACCAGGACGTGGTGGTCGCCGGCTTCATGACCCACATGTGCGTGGCCTTCACCACCGCGGGCGCCTTCCTGCGCGGCAACCGGCCGACCGTCGTCGCCGACGCCTGCGCGACCCGCCCGCTCGCCTCGGCGGGCACCCGGGTGACCGCCGCCCAGCTGCACCGCAGCGCCCTGGCGACGATCGGCGACCTGTACGGCGTGGTCGTGGAGTCCCAGGCCGCGCTGAGCTGAACCGTTCCCGTCGGGGGGCCGCCCCGCCGCCCGGGCCCCCCCCGCCCCCCGGCCGGGGGGGTGCGCCGCCCCCCGACACACCCCCCCCCCCCCCCCCCCC
>NZ_JBHWIO010000044.1:0-68679 GCF_042732075.1 Kitasatospora sp. NPDC059812 | reverse complement strand
CCGCGGCGGCCCGCTCCCTGCGTGGAGGGCCGGGTACCGGGGGGGGGCGGGGGCGCCCCGCGGGGGGGGCGGGTCGGCCGACCCCCCCCCCCCCGCGACGTCGGCGTCGTAGAGCAAGCCGGTGGGGCCCTGGGCCGCGGCTTTCTGTGGGATCGCGATCTGCGCTCTTCTCCGGCGGCCAGGGCCGGGAGGGTGCACGGGACCTCCTCGGGCACGGCGGAAATGCGAGCCTTCCCTGGCTTACGTCAAGCATGTTGACCTACGCTGCCGGTATGAGCGAACGGGTAGTCCCCGAGCCCCGGCGGCAGCGTCGGCGGCCCACCAAGCAAGGCGTCATCCTGTCCAGGGAACTGATCGTCGACACCGCGTTGCGGCTCATCGAGCAGCACGGCGCGGACGCGCTCACCGTACGGCGGCTCGGTACCGCGCTCGGCGCCGATCCCAGCGCCGTCTACCGCTACTTCCGCAGCACCGACGACCTGCTGCTCGCCGTCGCCGACGAGCTCATCGGCCGCGCCCAGCACGGTTGGCAGGCCACTGGTGACTGGCGCGCCGACCTGCGCGCCATCGGCCTGCGAATCCACGCCGCCTACCAGGCCCACCCCCAGGCCGCGCTGCTCGCCGCCCACCGCACCACCGGCCGAACCTACGAGATCGCCGCCGTCGAGGCCATCCTCGGCGTCCTGCGCGGGGCGGGCTTCCCCGACCGCGAGGCCGTCCGGATCTACCACGCGTTCGTCGACCAGAGCCTCGGCTTCGCCGCGCTCGACGCCGCCGCCCTCGCCCTGCCCGCCGCGGCCCAGGCCGCCGACCTGGAGGTCTGGCAGGCCTCCTACGCCCGGCTCGACGCCACCACGCACCCGCACATCGCCGCCACCGCCCGCCTCCTCACCAGTGACATGCGCCGCAGCGGTTATCCCTACGCCCTCGACCTCCTCCTCGATGCCGCCGAGGCCCGTCTCCCGGCGACGGGCTGAGCGCGGGCGACGGGCCGAGCGCTGCCGGATCCGAATCGGCCCTCGGAACCGGGCCGATCGCTCCCGGCTGCGTCGGCGACCGTCACGGTGCCGACGCAGCCCTGGCGCCTACGCGTTCCTGGGTACGTTTCATCACTTCGTGCGGGGGATCCCGGTAGTGCCCTGAGACGCCGGGGCGCCGACTCACCCCCGGGTGGGTCAGTCCGCCGCGTGGACGAGCCGGCCGCCGACGTAGGTGCGCAGGACGCGGGCGTCGGCGATCTCCTCGGCGGGGGCGGTGAAGAGGTCGCGGTCCAGGACGACGAGGTCGGCGAGGTGGCCCGCCGTGAGGGTGCCGGCGTCGTCATGGCCGTTGACGTGCGCGGTTCCGGCCGTGTACGCCGCGAGGGCGGAGGCCAGGTCGAGGCGCTGCTCGGGGAGGAAGACCCGGCCGTCGGCGGCCCCCGGCTCCCTCCGGTTGACGGCCACGTGAACGCCGGCGAGCGGGTCCGGGCTGCTCACCGGCCAGTCGCTGCCCGCCGCCAGGGTGGCGCCCGCGCGCTGGAGGGCGCCGAAGGGGTACTGCCAGGCGGCGCGCTCCGGGCCGAGGAACGGGATCGTCAACTCGTCCATCTGAGGCTCGTGCGCGGCCCAGAGCGGCTGGATGTTGGCGATCGCGCCGAGCCGGGCGAAACGGTCGAGGTCATCCGGGTGAACCACCTGGAGGTGGGCGAGGTGATGGCGGGTGCCGCGTCGCCCGTTGGCGGCGCGGGCGGCCTCGACCGCGTCCAGCGCCTCGCGGACGGCCCGGTCGCCGAGGGCGTGGAAGTGCACCTGGAAGCCGAGCGCATCCAGCTCGGTGACGTACCCGCGCAGGGCGGCCGGGTCGACGAAGCTGAGGCCGGAGTTGGCGGTGGCGCAGCCGCAGCCGTCCAGGTAGGGGCTGGTCATGGCAGCGGTGAAGTTCTCGGCGATGCCGTCCTGCATGATCTTCACCGAGCCGGCCCGGAACCGCCCCTGGCTCGACCCTGCACGCCGCTCGACCAGTTCGGGGATCTGCTCGGCCCCTCGGTCGCGGTCCCACCAGAGCGCGCCGGTCACCCGGGCGGTCAGCGCGCCGGAGCGCGCGGCGGCCAGGTAGGCGTCGGACGGATCCGGCTGGCCGTTGAACTCGCCGAGCAGCGCGTCCTGCCAGCCGGTGATGCCGAGCGAGTGCAGCAGCCGTTGGGCGCGCAGCAGCCCGTCCAGCCGGTCGGCGGCGGTGGAGGGCGGGATCAGCCGGGCGACCAGGCCGGTGGCGCCCTCCTGGAGCGTGCCGCCCGGAGTGCCGTCCGGCTCGCGCTCGATCCGGCCGTCCGCCGGATCGGGGGTGTCCCGGGTGAGGCCGGCGAGCTCCAGCGCCCGGGTGTTGGCCCAGGCGCCGTGGTGGTCGCGGTTGGTCAGGTACACCGGGCGGTCCGGGACGACGGAGTCCAGCAGTTGCCGGGTCGGCAGCCCGCCCTCGAAGCTCTCCATCGACCAGCCGCTGCCGGTGATCCACGCCTGGCCGGGATTGGCGTCGGCGTACGCGCGGATCCGCTCCAGGTAGTCGGCGACGCCGACCGTGCCGGTGAGGTCGCAGACCGCCAACTCGGTGCCGCCGAAGACCGCGTGGATGTGCGCGTCCTGGAATCCGGGCAGCAGCAGCTTGCCGGTGAGGTCCACGACCTCCGTCCCCGGCCCGATCAGCTCCCGGACCTCGTCGTGGCCGACGGCGGTGATCCGCTCGCCGGTCACGGCCAGGCTGGTCGCCCGGGTGCGGGCGGCGTCACCGGTGTGGACCGGGCCGCGGGTGAAGACCAGATCGGCCTCGGGCATGGGGGGTGCTCCGTTCTCTCGTGGCTTCCGTGGATCGTCAGTCGGTGTCGGGCAGGAAGTAGGGCGAGCGCCGCCGCCAGCGGGCCCAGGCGGCCGCCGGTAGTCCGGTGACGATCATCATCACCGTCACGGTCAGCTCGAACCACCCGTTGTCGGCGGCCAGTTCGAAGTGGTCGGCGGAGTCGTAGAACGACCAGGCGAGATAGCCGCCGACGGCGAGCAGGGTCGCCGCGCCCAGCAGCGGGCCGACCACCGCGCGCAGCCCCTCCAGCGGGTTGCTGCGCAGCAGGTGCCGGAACCGGACGGCCGCCGCGACGGCCGTCAGCGCGTAGTACAGCGCGACGATGATGCCGATCGCGTTGACGGAGGCGGAGATCAGGTCGTTGACGGTGGGGATGACGATCGAGGCCAGCGCGAGGGCCATCGCGATGCCGGTGATCAGGAGCGTGCCGACGGCGGGCGTCGCGTGCTTCGGGTGCAGCCGGGTCCAGACCGGGCCGAGCACGCCGTCGCGCCCCATCGCGTACATTCCGCGCGCCGTCGGGATCACGGACGATTGCAGGGAGGCCACCGCGGAGAACATGAGCGCGATCAACGGCAGGGCGGCCAACGGCTGGTGGGCGAGCGTCGTGCCGAAGTAGGCGAGCCCGTGTGCGCCGTTGTCGGCCAATTCGTCGAGCGGCAGCACCCGTTGGAAGGCCGTACCGGCGAGCAGGAAGAGCAGCAGCATCACCACCAGGGCGAGCATGCCGCCCCGCGAGGCGTCCCGGGGGCTGCGCACCTCCTCGCCGACGCTGAACACCGACTCGAAGCCCCAGTAGCAGAACACCGCCAGCACCATGCCCTGGGCGAGCGCGTCGAAGGACGGGATGTCGAACGGGTTGAACCACTGCAGTGAGAACGGCTGGTCGCCGGCGAACAGTCCGTACCCGCAGAAGCCGAGCAGCACCGCGTACTCGAACACCAGCAGCGCCTTCTGCAGCCGGGCGGCCAGGTCCAGGCCGCGCACCGCCACCAGCGCCGCGCCGGCCAGGACCACCAGGCCGAGCAGGGTGCACTGGACGGTCGAGTCGGCGTCGAGGCGGAGGCCCGCGACGCTGCGCACGTGGGCCAGGTCGAGGAGCTGGATGATGGAGGACCCGGTGACCGTGGTGGTGTAGGCCATGAAGACCACGGTGCCGACGGTGTTCACCCAGCCGGTGAGGAAGCCCAGCCAGGGGTTGAGTATTCGGCCCACCCAGCGGTAGCTGCTGCCGGCGTCCGGCTCAACGGCGTTCAGTCGCCCGTACCCGCCCGCGATGGCGAGCACGGGCAGGAAGGCCAACAGCATGATCGCGGGCAGGTGCAGGCCGACGACTCCGGCCATCAGGCCCAGGCCGATGCCGATGCTGCTGGTGGCCGCCGTACTGGAGGCGGCGATCGTCGCCCCGTCCAGCAGGCCGATGGACTTGTGCATGGTGACGTGGGGGCTGCTCGTGTCCGGTCTCGGAGCGTCGCCCGTGGCCTTCACCGTCGGTGTCAACGGATCACCGCCTTGCTCGTGTGGGGGAGGGGTGCGAGACATGAAACCGGTGGCGTCCCTACACGTCAATGCTGTTGTCATAAGAGCTGGCGCGCAGGAGAGCGCGAGCAAGGGCTCGAAGCCGTCCTCGGGCGGGAACGGGCCCGGGGCGAACAGCCCCCGACCCTCGAACACACCGCGGACGCCGTACTCGCGCCCCTCCACTACCGCGCCGTCTTCACCGACCTGCCGCTGACCGCCGAATGGACCCGCACCCTCGTGTCGCGGCTGCTGTCGCCCGGTCCGGTCCAGCAGCAGGCCTCCTGAGGTTCGCAGGAGGCCCGAAGAACCTGTTCGGTTTTTTGGGCGAGGACCGGATGGAGCTCGGTCATCGCAGGTCGGGGGGCGTGGCTTCGGCCCCGTTGCTTCAGGTGTTGAGCAGGCGGTTGAAGAACGAGCGGTAGCGCTGGAGCGCGACGCGCAGTTCTTCGGTCGGCACCTCGTCGCCGCGGTGCCACTGGCCTTCGAGGTCCTGCTTGTGCGCGGAGAAGGTGGTGGCGAGTGCCTGCATCGCCTCGGCGACCAAGTTGTCGGCCGCGGACACGGCGTTGCGAGGGTCGTCGACGAATTCGCCCTGGATCTTCTGCCACCGGGAGCGGAACTCCTCCTGCTGCCCGCCCAGCAGGGGTTCGTTCTCGGCGGATTCCGAGCCCTCGGTGCGCTCGGACGGCTCGGATGCCTGGGTGTAGCCCGTTTCCTGGTGCTCTTCCTGCCCACTTTCCTGCTCGCGGCCGCGGTCTTCGAGCGTGAACTCCTGCTCGCCGCTCCGCTGTTCGGTGGTGGCTTCCCCGGGGAACGCCGGTGGCGAATCCGCCCCGGAGGTGTCGTTCTGTTCGTCGGTGTCCTGTCGGGCGCCGGCCAGGTCCTCCGTGGACAGGCCGCCCTCGACCGGTTCGGATGTTGCTCGGCTGTGCATCTCTTCACTTCCCTTTCGGCAGTTCCGGTCGGCGGCCGTCGCCGGTCTCGCCCCGTCGGCTCAACTCGCCGGTCCGGGGCTCACGCGCGGCTGCCCTGCGGACGGTCGCCGTTGTGGAGCAGTTCCTCGAACAGGGTGCGGTAGTGCACCATGGCGCCCCGCAGTTCTTCCGTGGTCGCCTGGTGGCGGCTGCTGCGGTCGTTGACCTCGTGAGCGGACCGGAAGTGCGTCAGCACGTTCCCGTGTTCGACGGAGAGGTCCTTGAGCTGCTGCTCGTACCCCTCGGTCGGGTATCCGCGCTCGCTCATGAGCGTGGTGACGAGCCGGTCCGCCTCGTGCACCGTGTCGTCGGGCCGGTCGACGAACTGCTCCTGCACCCGTGCCCAGTCCTTGGCGTAGCGGTCACGGGCACCTGGTGACAGCGGTTTGATGTTCAGCGAGTCGTGGCGCGACTCGCGCTTGTGCAGCTCCCGGTCGGCGGCGAAACGGCCGTCCTTCGCCTCGGCGGTCCGGTCGTACTCCGGGCCGAACCGTTCCTGCAGATGGCGGCGGCGGATGGCGAACGTCGCCACCAGCGCGGCCACGACCAGAAGGGCGAAGACGATGACGAGGACTGCGATGAGGGTCCCTGTTGACATTTGGGTCCTCCGTTTGTAGCTCCGGACCTCCCTGAACGGCGCGTGCCCTGCGGCCCGGAGCCAAAACGCGGACGAACCGAAGAAGTCGAACGACGTGCCACGGCGGACGTGCCCGATCACGTCGAGTGGCCCACGGCGACCCGGGGAGCGTCCGACGGCGTGCCCGGAGACGTTGACGGACGGTAGCCTTGGCTGCCCGTGGAGTGACCCGGGCGGACCCGAGGGGGCAAGGGTGGCGGAGGACGGGCGGGTGCCGGGGCTGGTCGGGCGGCAACGGGAGACGGAGTTGCTGACCGCGGCGCTGGTCCAGGCCGTGGACGGTGCGAGCGGTTCCACGGTCCTGCTGCGCGGTGAGGCCGGGGTCGGCAGGAGCACACTGCTGGCCTGGGTGGAACGGGCGGCGCGGGAGCGGGGGTTCACCGTCCTGCGGGCGCTCGGTACGGAGGCGGAGACGGATCTCGCGTTCGGCGCCCTCCACCAGGCCTTCCGCTCGCTGCTCCAGCGCACCGACATCCTGTCCGCGCACCAGCGGGAGGCCCTGGAGAGCGCGCTCGGCGTCCGGGCCGGCACCCCGAGCGGGTTCGCCGTCGGCGCCGCCGTGCTGGCCCTGCTGGAGGAGGCGGTGCGGACCGCCCCGGTGCTGCTGCTCCTGGACGACCTGCACTGGATCGACTCCTCCAGCGCGAGCGTGTTCGCCTTCCTGAACCGCCGCTGCGCCGAGCTGCCGGTGGTGATCGTCGCCGCCACCCGACCGGGCGGACCGGCCGCCCGGACGTGGTCGGCCGAGACCGTCGACGTGCGGGCCCTGCCCCGGGCGGACGCGGCGCTACTGCTGGGCGCCCGCTACCCCGACCTCGCCGCGCCCGCCCGGGACCGGGTCCTCACGGAGGCGGCCGGGAACCCGCTGGCACTGGTGGAGCTGCCGCGCCAACTGGCGGCCGCCCAGCAGCTGGGGGCCGCCCCGCTGCCCGAACGGCTGCCACTGGGACGGAAGTTGGAGCGGATGTTCGCCGACCGCCTGGGCGCCGTGACGCCCGAGGTCGGCCGCCTGCTGCTGCTGGGCGCCCTGGCCACCGGTACGGAGTCCGCCACCGGGGCGTGGCTGCGCGCCGTCGCGGACGAGAACGCGCGGGAGATCCTGGAACGGATCGAGGCGGACGGGCTGGTCCGGCTCGACCGGGCCGGACAGCTCGTGTTCCGGCACCCCCTGGTCCGTACCGCCGTCGTCTCCACCGCCTCCGACAGCGCCCGCCGGGAAGCGCACCGGGCCCTGTCCGCCGCCCTCGCGCCGGATGATCCCAGGCGGCTGGCCCACGAGGCGTCGGCCGCGCTGTTGCCCGACGAGGCACTCGCGCAGCGGCTGCAGGAGGCGGGGCGCGACCTCGCGCGTCGAGGGGGCGACGCGGAGGGCGCGCTGCTGCTCGAACGCGCCGCCGCCCTCAGCCCCGGCTCCTGCGACCAGACCCGCCGGCTCACCTGGGCCGCGGTGATGGCGGCGCGCGGCGGGCAGCTGCGCCACTCCGTGGACCTGGTGGAGGAGTTGAAGTCCAGCACGGTGCCGCAGGACGTCGCCCCGCTGTTCGCGTACGCGGTGGTCTACGCCGACCAGAGCCACCACGTCGACTTCGAGTCCTCCGCCGCCCTGCTGCCCGCGGCCCTCGACGCGCTGACCGCCCCGGGCGCGGACACCTTCGGCGGGCTGGTCGACCAGGTGTACTTCAAGCTGCTGCTGGCCGCCAGCTACACCGACGACCCGTGGGTGTGGCACGCCCTGGAACGGCACCGGGAGAACGTCTCCGAGGTGGGGCGGCTGTGCCTGCGGGCCTGGACCGCCCCCGGCCCGGAGGTCGCCGAAGCGTTGCGGACGGTGGCCGGGGCCATGACCGAGGAGCAGGGGGCCGGTGCGGCCTGGCTCCTGCTGTGGACCGCCTCGGCGCTCGACTGCCCCGAGGGCGACCTGTGGCGGCGCTTCACCGGCTTCCACGGCTACGCCACCCAGGGCTCGGTGGCGAAGGCCAAGTGCCACCAGGACTTCCTGCTCGGGCACTGGGACCGGGCGGCCGCCTGCCTGCGCGAGGCCGAGGTCGCGGACGAACTCGGCTATCACACCAACGCCCTGATGTTCCGCCAGTACTACGCCCACTTCCTGGCCGGCCGGGGGGACGAGGACGGCCTGCGGGAGATCGAGCAGGCCGTCCGCCCGGCCGCCACCCGGGGGCGGATGCGGTACGTCCTGGACCGCCTGACCCACCTGCGCGGCCTGGCGGCGCTCGCCCACGGACGCGACGAGGAGGCGTACGCGCACTTCTGCGAGCTCACCCCGCCCGGGCGGCTGCCCAACGGGTCGCCGTGGCGCCACGCGCTGGTCCTCGACCTGGTGACGGCCGCCGTGCACACCGGCCGCCACGAGGAGGCCCGGGACCACCTCGCGGCCGGAGCCGCGGCGCGCTCGGCGGAGATCTCCGGCCGCCACGCCTTCCTCTTCGCGGCCGCCACCGCCCTGGCAGCCACCGCCCCGGCCGCCGCCACCGACGACGACGAGGCCGACGACGCCTACCGCGCCGCGTACGCCGTACCCGGCGCCGAGCGGTGGGCGTTCGACCTCGCCCGGCTGCGGCTCGCCCACGGTTCGTGGCTGCGCCGGCGCCACCGGCCCGGGGCCCGGGAGGCGCTGCGCGCGGCCCACCACGTGTTCCGCCGCCTCGAAGCCACCCCCTGGGCCCGGCAGTGCGAGGCGGAACTCCGGGCGGCCGGCGACTCCGTGGCGCTGCCGCCGGGCGGACCGGACGCGGAACCGGCCGGCCTCAGCGGTCACGAGCTGCGCATCGCCCGGCTGGCCGCGACCGGGCTGACCAACAAGGAGATCGGCCGGCAGCTCCAGCTGTCGCCCCGCACCGTCGGGGCCCACCTCTACCGGATCTTCCCGAAGCTCGGCATCACCACCCGGGCCGCGCTCGCCCACGCCCTGGACGGCGGCTGACCTGCCGGAACGGCTCCTCGAACCGCCCTTCCCGGCGCGGCAGTCAGATGACCTAACGGCACGTCGTGCGCGCGGTCCACGCTGGACCGCGCAGGGCTTCGACGGAAGGGCGGTCAGATGGGCGTGCGGGTGACGACGGCGTCGGTCGCGGACGAGGAGAAGGCGGCGTTCTGGAGCGCGATGGTGTCGCGGACGCTGGTGCCGGTGGAGGTGCACCCGCTCACCGGGCGGCCGTTCGACGGACTCCTGGAGTCGCACCGGCTCGGCTACGTACGGATCTCCACCCTGGAGGCGGACGCCGCCCGCCTCTCCCGTACGGCCGACCTGATCGTCCGGGCCCCGCGCACCGAGCCGCAGGTCGGGGTCGGGGTGCAGGTGTCGGGCCGGGCCGTGCTGGAGCAGGACGGGCGCCGGGCGGAGGCGCTGCCGGGCGGGCTCATGCTGTACGACACCGAGCGGCCCTACGCCGTCGACTTCCCGGAGCGCTTCCGCACCCATCTGGTCCACCTGCCGAGCCGGCTGCTCGGTGCGGCGGAGCGCGACCTGCGGCACGCGGCGGGCACCGCCGTCGGCCCCGCGGACGGCTGCGGGCCGGTGCTGGCGCCCTTCCTCGGCGCCTTGGCCGCGTCCGCCCGGTCGCTCCCCGCACCGGTCGGAGACCTGCTGGCCGGACGCGTCGCCGACCTGGTGAGCGCGCTCGTCGCCCACCTGGTGGCCGACCGGGCCACGGACGAGCCGGACGGCCCCGACGGGCACCTGGTCCGGCGGGTGCGGGAGTACATCGACCGCCGGCTGGGCGATCCGGAGCTGACACCCGAGCGGATCGCGTGGGCCCACCACATCTCCGTGCGGTACCTGCACCGGCTCTTCGAGAACGAGGGAGTGACGGTGAGCCGCCTTGTCCAGCAGCGCCGCCTGGAAGCCTGTGCCCGCGAGCTGGGCCGCCGCGGTCGTACGGCCCCGACCGTGTCAGCTGTCGCCCAACGCTGGGGCTTCGTCAACCCGGCGCACTTCAGCCGGGCCTTCCGCGCCGCGTACGGGGTCCCGCCGCGCGAGTGGCGCTCGCTCCGGAACGACGAGGCCGGCTGACCGGGCCGCCGAGCCGTCTGCCGAACCGAACCGTCCGCCGAGCCGTCCGCCGAAGGGCACGATCGGGCCACCGTCCAGGCGGTCGACACCGTGCACCTCGCCCCGCACGCCGTTCCTGGTGGGCCCTGATCGGCCGGCCCCCCCGAAGAGGAGTACAGATGTCCGTCGTCCTCGACACCACAGGGATACCGTCCGCCGACCGCGCCGAGTACTGGCACGAGGCCGTCTCCCGCACCTTCATCCCGCTCGACGTCGCCCTGTGCGAGGACGCGCCCGCGCCCGCGGCGATCACCAGCCACCGCCTGGGCGCCGTGCAGGTCTCCCTGGTCCAGGCCGGACCGCAGCGGGTCGAGCGCAGCGCGGGCCTGATCGCCCGCGGCGGGGAGGACCACCTCACCCTGGCGCTCCACCACCGCGGCACCGCCCGGCTGGTCCAGGACGGCCGCCAGGTGGAGCTGCGCCCGGGCGCCTTCGCGATCTCGGACGCCGGGAGGCCGTTCGTCAAGGAGCTGCCGGAACCGTTCGTCTTCACGGCGTTCCACTGGCCGCGCTCGGCGGTGGGCGTCACCGAGGAGGACCTGCGGGTGCTGACCGCGACGGCCTTCGACACCTGCGACGACACCGCCCGCCTGGTGGCCGCCTACCTGGAGTGCCTCTCCCGGTCGGCCGGTTCGATGGAGCCACAGGTGGCCCGCCGGCTCGCCGCCACGGCGCTCGACCTGCTCGCGGTGCTCGCCCACGAACGGCGCGGCAGGGCCGCCCCGGAGGCGCCCGAGGCGGCCCTGGCCACCCTGGCCCGGGTGAAGGACCACATCCTGCGCCACCTGGGGGACCGGGACCTCTCACCGGAGCGGATCGCCGGGGCCCATCACGTGTCGGTGCGGTACCTGCACAAGCTCTTCCGCTTCGAGGGGGTGACGGTGGCCCGCTGGATCCAGCGCCAGCGGCTGGACATGTCCCGCCGGGACCTGGGGCGTCCGAACGCGGGCCGGGCGACCGTGGCGGCGGTCGCCGGCCGGTGGGGCTTCGTGAGCGCCAGTCACTTCAGCCGGGCCTTCCGGGCCGCCTACGGGGTCTCGCCGCGCGAGTGGCAGGCGTGCGCACTGGCGGGCCCGGCCCGGGGAAGCGCGGTGCGGCCGGCCGGGCAGCCGGTCCCGGCCGTCCGGCCGGCGGGGTACGGCATCGCGGTGTGACCGCCCCCGCCGCTCACCGGCCGTTGTGCAGCTCCGCGACGTAGCCGCCGGGGAACCGCACCATCGCGGTGTCCCGGCCGCCCGCCCGGACCGGGCCCGACAGCACCGAGGCGCCGGCGGCCTTCGCCCGCTCCAGGGTGGCGCCGAGGTCCGCCACGCCGTAGCCGGTGAGCTCCCGGCCGAACGGGTACGGCAGGTGGCCGTCCGTCACGGCGACCGTCGTGGTGCCGAAGCCGGAGGTGAGGCGGACGAGCCGGTAGGCGGTGCCGGGCAGTCCGATCGCGGCGCCGTCGGCCCGGCGGTCGTCGGAGACGATCCGGCCCTGGGTGAAGGCGAGGAAGCTGTGCAGGAAGGCGCCCACCGCGTCCGGTGACAGGTAGAGCCGGTTCTCCGGCACGCTGGCCAACTCGGGGTAGGACGGCGGGGTGGTGTGCACGTAGAGCTGGGCACTGACGCCGCCGGGGAACTGGACGACGGCGTCCCGGCCGATCGGGTCGGCGAACGGCGCCACGGTGACGGCGGCTCCGTCGGCGCGGGCGGCGCGGACCGCCTGGTCGAGGTCGGTGACCAGCCAGCCGGTGCGCTCGGTGCCGAACGGGTACGGGACGGGCGTGGTGTAGTCGAACACCGACAGCGTGCCGACCGGGGAGAGCACCAGCTCGGAGAGCGTCCGGCTGGGCGTGGGCGTCACCTGGGTGGCGTTCGGCCCGATCGTGCTGCCGCCGAAGGTGGCCACCCAACTGGCCGCGAACGCCTGCTCGGTGCCCGGTTCGACGTACACGTGGGTGGAGTCGTACTGCGGGCCGACGGCGAAGGTGTGGCGGCTGGCCGGTGCGGGCTGGGCCGCCGAGGCGGCGGGCAGGGCCGTCAGCGCGGCGATCGCCGCGGCGAGCGGGACGAGGCGTCGGGCGAAGCGTCGCATCATGGGGAAGCTCCTGATGTTCTGACGTTGTGACGGTGCGGTGGGTTGCTCAGACTGTCGGCGCGGCCCAGGGGGCGTCGGGGCCGTCGGCGGCCGAGAGCCGGTGGGCGGCCAGCGCCGTGCCGAGGAGCAGCAGGGCGGCCAGGGCGAGGGCCGCGGCAGGCCGCCCGTGCAGGACCAGCGCCGCGCCGGCGAGGCCGCCGAGCAGCATCGCCAGGGCGGAGAGGATCCGGCGGCCCGGGCGCGGCGCCGTGCCGCCGGCCGCCGTCGAGTCGGAGGCCAGGCCGGTCAGGGTGAGGGTGAGGACGGTGGTGGTCAGGTCGGGTACGGCGAGCCGCCGGGCGACCGCGTTCTGCAGGCCCATGCCCAGGCCCAGCAGGACGATCAGGACGTAGTCGGCGCCGCCGGCCGCGGCGGTGGCGGCCGCCGCGGCCGTCAGGGCCGTCTGGACGCCGACGGCCAGGGCCAGCAGGCGTCCGCGGTGGGCGGCCGACCGGCTGCCGAGCCGTCCGCCGACGAGTGCGCCGGCCAGGAAGGAGGCCAGCGAGACGAGTGAGGCGGTGGCCGACAGGCCCGGGGCACCGGCCAGGGCGAAGCCGAGGAAGACCACGTTGCCGGTCATGTTGGCGACGAAGACGTGCCCGAGGCCGAGGTAGCTCACGGCGTCGACCACCCCGGTCGCCACCGTCAGCAGCAGCATCAGCGGGGGGAGGGGCCCGTGCCGGTCGGTGCGCAGCGGGGCGAGGGTGCGCAGGGCGTCAGTCAGCAGGGCGCGCAACGGCGGCCGCCTCCTCGGGTGCGGGCGGGTGGTGCAGGACCACCCGGGTGAGCAGCCCGCTCGCCGGGCCGAGCACGGCGGCCGTGACCGACAGCCAGAGCGGCCAGGCGGTCAGGCCGACGGCGTGGTCCACGGACCACCGGCCCGGGCCGGTGAGGGCGAGCGCTCCCGCGACGACGACCAGCACCAGCGGGTACTCGTAGCCGTCGTCCTGCACCCAGAGCCCGTGCGGCAGCTTGACGGTCATCGCCACCGTCATCACCCCCATGGCGACCATGGCCGCCGGCGGGGTGAGCGCGCCCAGGGCCAGGAACAGGCCCGAACCGACCTGCCCGGCGCCCGCGGCGAGCGCGGTGAGCGTCCCGCCGCGGAAGCCGTCGTGCCGGAACTCCTCCGTCCCGCCGGCGAGGCCGTTGCCCCCGAGGCGGTGGCTCACCTTCTGTACCCCGTGTCCGGCGATGAGCAGGCCCACCACCACGCGGAGGATCAGCAGTCCGGTATCCATCGTGTCCTGTCCCTGGTCCCTGTTCTGACGGAGCGTCGGTGGTGGGTGTCAGCCGGCGGCGTGCTCGCCGATGACGGCCTGGGCGTAGACGATCCCGAGGCCGTACGCGCCGCCGTGCTCCTTGACGATCTCCGTGACCACGCCGTACGTCTCCGTCCGGGCCCAGTCGCGCTGGAGCTCCAGCAGCACCTGGACCCAGGTGACCGGCACCGCGCCGGCCTGCGTCATCCGCTGGATCGCGTGCTCGTGGGCCTGCGGGGAGACGCCGCCGGAGGCGTCGGTGACGACGTAGACCTCGTAGCCCTGGTCGATCATGGACAGCACCGGCAGGACCAGGCAGACCTCGGTCCACAGGCCGGCGATGACGACCTTGCCGCGCCCGGTGGCCTTGACCGCCTCGACGACCGCCGCGTCCTCCCAGGCGTTCATCGAGGTGCGGTCGAGGACCTCGGCCTTGGGGAACACCGCCGCCAGCGGCGGCAGCAGCGGGCCGGAGAAGGACTCGGCGGCGACGGTGGTCAGGACGGTCGGCACCTCGAAGGCCCGGGCGGCCTTGGCGAGGCCGACGGTGGCGTTGATGATCGCGGTGCGGTCGCCGCTGCCGGTGCCGAAGAACATCTGCGGCTGGTGGTCCACGAACAGCACCACGGCGTTGTCGGGGGTCAGCAGGTCGGGGCTCGGGGTGGGGCTGACCTGGGTGAGGTCGACCATGAGGGGGTTCCCTTCGGTGTGTCTCGGCAGGGCCCCCCGCCGGGGGGGCGCGCGGGGGGGGGGGGGGGGGGGGGGGTGTGGGGGGGGGGGGTGGGGGGGGGGGGGGGGGGGGCGGGGGGGGGGCCGCGCGGCCGCGCCCCCCGGCCCCCCCCGCCCCCCCCCCGGGGGGAGGTGGATCAGGGGCCGGGGGAGGTGGATCAGAGGAGGAAGCAGGGGTCGAACGGCTGGTGGTGCTCGTCCGCCAGGCCGCGCGCGACCCGCCAGCGGTGGTGCAGCTGCGACTCGGCGACGACCTCGCCGAGCAGCTCCGCCTGGCGGGCGCCCGCGCCGGAGGTGCGACCGGAGGCCTGGTAGCCGCCGAAGTGGGCGACCGGGCTCCAGCCGGGGCTGACCGGCGGGAGCTCCTCGTCCATGCCCTCGTACTCGGCCGCCGCGTGGACGATCCGGCCGCCGACGACCGTCAGCAGGGACTCGATGGACGGGATCTCCGGCTCCGGCACGGTGAAGTAGTCCTCGGACAGGACGGCCAGGTCGCCGTAGCAGCCGGTCCGCAGCACGCCCTTGACGTCCTGCTCGCCGGTGAGGGCGGCGCCGGCCGTGGTGTACATCGCGAGCGCGGTCGCCCGGTCCACCCGGTTCTGCGGCGGCCGGATCGCCGACCCGCCGACCGTGCGCCCGGAGACCAGCCAGTGCAGGGCGACCCAGGGGTTGTACGAGGACACCCGGGTGGCGTCCGTACCGGCGGCCACCGTCAGGCCGCGCTCCAGCATCGCGCGGATCGGCGGAGCCTCGGCGGCGGCGCCGACGCCGTGGCGGCGGGTGAACACCTCGCCCTGGAAGGACAGTCGGTTCTGCACCGACAGCGAGCCGCCGAGGGCCGCGATCCGGTCCAGGCTGTCCCGGGAGACGGTCTCCGCGTGGTCGAAGAGCCACCGGTTCCCGGCCGGGAAGAGCCCCTCGGCGGCGAGCTTCTCGAACACCGCGAGGTCGCGCCGGATCGTCTCGTCGTAGGTCGCGTGCAGCCGAAAGCCCCAGCCGTGCTCTGTCAGCAGGCGGACGGCCTTCTCGAACTCGCCCTCGTAGGGGCCGAGTTCGGGGCGTGGCTCGGCGAAGTTCTCGAAGTCGGCGGCGGCCCAGGTGAGGTTCTCGCCGGCGCCGTTCAGCCGCAGCCAGGCGTCGCCGTCCCCGGGGCGGACCGTCTCGATCCAACGGGTGAGGTCGTCGAGCTCCTGGCCGGGGGTCTGCGGGAACAGGTGGTAGGCGATGCGGAGCGTGAGCAGGCCCTCGCGGGCGAGTCGGGTCACCGTGGCGTAGTTCTCGGGGAAGCTCTGGAAGCCGCCGGCGGCGTCGATCGCGGAGGTCAGCCCGAAGCGGTTCAGCTCGCGCAGGAAGTGCCGGGTGGAGGTCGCACGGTCCTCGCCCTCCAGCACCGGGGCCTTGGCCAGCGTCGAATAGAGGACCAGGGCGCTCGGCGCCGCCAACAGCATGCCGTTCGGCTCGCCGCCGCGGCCCCGGACGATCTGGCCGCCCTTCGGGTCCGGGGTGTCGCGGGTGTAGCCGACGGCGCGCAGGGCGGCGCGGTTGAGGATCGCCGACTGGTAGAGGTGGAGGACGAACACCGGGGTGTCCGGCGCCGCCTCGTTCAGCTCGGCGGGCGTCGGGAGCCGCCGCTCGGCGAACTGCTCGGCCGACCAGCCGCCGACGACCCGCACCCACTGGCCCCTGGGGGTGCGGGCGGCCTGCTCCCGCAGCATCGCCAGCGCCCGGCGCAGCGATGGCACGCCGTCCCAGCGCAGCTCCAGGACGTAGTTGAGGCCGCCCCGGATCACGTGCAGGTGCGCGTCGTTGAGGCCGGGCACCACCCGTCGGCCCAGCGCGTCGACCACGACGGTGGACGGGCCGATGGCCGGGGCGACGTCCGGGTCGTCCCCGACGACGGTGATCACGCCGTCGCGGATGGCGAGGGCGCCGGCCTGGGGGCGGCGGGCGTCGCCGGTGTGGATCTTCGCGTTGCGGACGACGACATCGGCGGCGTTCTCGGCGGCTTCCTCGACGGCCCGGGGGACCAGCCCACCGACGGGTATTGCAGGCACCTCGACGGCCTCCTGTCACGGGATCGACCTGCCGCCCGGGTGCGGACGGCGGGTGGAGGCTTCCGAGCGGGCCGGGGCCAAAGCCCCGCCCCGTCCGGGCTCCTGACGAGACGTTAGGCGCGGCGGTGGTGCCGGACTTGGCCCACAGCGCACCGGCCCCGGTCCGCGAGCGCACCAGCCGCCCGCAGCGACGATCGTGCGCGGGCGGTCGATGGCGGAAGACGGAGGGGTCCGTGGTGCCGAAAGGGGAAGGTGCCCGGCTGTCGGACACCTTCCCCTGCTGGTCGCCGAGGTGCTCCTGCCGCCCGGCCCGGCCCCGCCGCGCGGGCTACAGCGCGGCCTGCTGGGGCCGGGTGGGAACGACGATGACGGTGGGGGTGTCGGCGGTCAGGGCGGCGGTGAACTCCCGCTCCAGGTCCTCGGTGGTCTCCACGTCGACGGCGTGGCACCCGAAGCCGCGGGCCACCGAGGCGACGTCCAGTCCGGGCAGGTCGAGCCCGGGCACCCCGGGGGTGTCCTCCAGCAGGGCGAACGACTTGAGGATCGAGTACTCGTGGTTGCGCATCACCACGTAGACGATCGGGAGGCGGTGCCGGGCCGCCGTGTAGAGGGCCTGCACGGAGTACTGGAAGGAGCCGTCGCCGATCAGGCCGATCACCGGGCGCCGCGTCCCCCGGTCCCGGTCGGCCAGCGCGACGCCGACCGCGGCCGGGACGGCCCAGCCGATGCCTCCGCTGGCCGTGGCGAAGAACGAGCCCGATCGGGTGGTGGGCAGCCATTCGAGCTGCTGCGCCATGGTCGACGTCGACTCGTTGACGATGACGGCGTCCGGCGGGCGGACCCTGCTCAGGGCGGCGTGGACCTCCGGCGGGGTGAGCGGCCGGCCCGGGGCGGACGGCAGCACGCGGGGCCGCGGCATCGGTTCCGGAGCGGTCCGCGCCGAACCCTCCTCGACCAGGTCGAGGAGCAGCTCGATCGCCCGCCGGGGATCGCCGAGCAGGCTGTCGCCGACCCGCGCGGCCGCGGCCGCCTCCGGGTCGCCGGTGATCTGGAGCAGCCCGGTGCCCGGGGGGAGGTAGTCGCCGGGTACGTAAGGGTAGTAGCGGAACACCTCCGCGCCGATCACCACCACCAGGTCGTGCCCGGCCAGCCGGTCGCTGATGGTCTTCACCGACATGCCCAGCGGGCCGGCGAAGAGCGGGTGGTCCTCGGGGAAGGAGACGCGGTCCCCCAGCGGGGCGCCGTAGACGGCGGCGCGCAGTCTCTCCGCCAGGGCGACGGCCGCGTCCCAGCCGCCGCTGCGGTCGACCTCCGGCCCGAAGACGAGTGCGGGTCGGCGGCTGGCGGTGATGCGCTCGGCGAAGGCCCGCAGCCGCCCGGGGTCGGGGGCCACCCGCTCGCTCACCGTCCGCACCCGGGTGAAGCCGGACAGCGGCCGCTTCCAGTCGTCCATCGGGATCGACAGGTAGACCGGGCCGGCGGGCGGCTGGAGCGCCTGCGCGTAGGCGCGCATGAAGGCCTCGGGGACGTCCTCGGCGCAGGCCGGTTCGTAGGACCACTTCACCCAGGGCTTCGGCAGCTGGGTGGCCTCGCGGTTGCCGAGGTACGGCTCGCCGATCACCAGCTCCCGGTGCTGCTGGCCGGCGGTGACGATCAGGGGCGTGTTCCCGTGGTGGGCCGCCACCAGGTTGCCCAGCGCGTTGCCGGTGCCGGCCGAGGAGTGCAGGTTGACCAGCGCGGGGCGGCCGGTGACCTGCGCGAAGGCGTCGGCCATCGCGAGGGCGGACGCCTCCTGGAGCGCGAGGACGTAGGCGAAGTCCGCGGGGAAGTCCTGGAGGAACGGCTCCTCGGTGGAGCCCGGATTCCCGAAGACCGTGGTGAGTCCGAGCGTGCGCAGCAGGTCGTACGTCACGGTGCGGACGGTGGAGTGCTCAGCCATGGGCGCCAACGCTTTCACCCGGGGCGTCAGGGCCTCAGGGCTTGCAGGGACGGGTCTCGGTCCAGCCGGCCGGCAGCCTCGTGGGGCGGGACGGCGACGGGGGCGGCACGTCGGCTCCGATCGTCACGCCGACTGGCTCTTGCAGGAGAGCATCGGCACCGAGGGCCCCGCAACCGGACGAACGGGATGCCGGGCCCTGGGGCAGGGCGGGTCGGCCGCCGCCTCGGCCGGTGCGCGGGCTAGGTTCGGGTCCGTGACCGGCAACGACGCGGTCCTGGCGCTGATGGTCGCCACGGCGCTGGGCTTCGACTTCACCAACGGCTTCCACGACACCGGCAACGCGATGGCGACCTCGATCGTCACCGGCGCCCTGCCGCCGCGCGTCGCGGTCGCGGTGTCGGCGGTGCTGAACCTGGTGGGCGCGTTCCTGTCGACCGCCGTGGCGGCGACCATCGCCAACGGCCTGGTCGCCACGGGGGAGGTGACCTTGACGGTGGTGTGCGCCGGTCTGGTCGGCAGCATCCTGTGGAACCTGGCCACGTGGTACCTCGGGATCCCCTCCAGTTCCTCGCACGCGCTGATCGGCGGGGTGGTCGGGGCGACGGTGGCGGCTGCCGGGGCCTCGGCCGTCAAGTGGCAGGGGCTGGTCTCCAAGGTGATCGTGCCCGCGGCGCTGTCGCCGTTCATCGCCGGTGGGGTGGCCGTGGTCGGCACCCTCCTGGTCTACCGCCTCACCCGCGACGTGCCCGAAGGCCCCCGCGGGCGCGGCTTCCGGCTCGGCCAGATCGGCTCGGCCTCCATGGTCTCGCTCGCCCACGGCACCAACGACGCGCAGAAGACCATGGGCGCCATCACCCTCGCCCTGATCGCCAACGGCACCCTGCCCGCCGGGGCGAAGGCGCCGGACTGGGTGATCCTCTCCTGTGCGCTGGCGATCGCCCTGGGCACCTACATCGGCGGCTGGCGGGTGATCCGGGCCCTGGGCAAGGGGCTGGTGGAGATCGAAGCGCCGCAGGGGATGGCCGCCGAGTCGGCCTCGGCCGCCGTGATCCTCTGCTCCACCGACTTCGGCTACTCGCTCTCCACCACGCACGTGGCCACCGGGTCGATCCTGGGCTCGGGGGTCGGCAGGAGCGGCGCCGTGGTGCGTTGGCAGCTCGCCCGCCGGATGGTGACGGCCTGGCTGCTCACCCTGCCGGCTTCCGCGCTGGCCGGCGCGGTGGCCTACTGGGCCGCGAACGGGATCGGCGGGACGGCCGGTGTGGTGGTGGTGATCGTCGGCGTGCTGGTGCCGGCGTCGGCCGCCTTCTTCGCCGCCTCCCGCCATCCGGCCGTGACGCCGGAGAACGTCAACGCCGCGTGGACCGGTTCGGTGACGCCGGAGCCGGTCAAGGCCAAGGACGAGGTGAGCCCGTGAACTCCTGGATCAACCTGGACGCGGTGTGGAAGATCGTCGTGGTGGGCCTGCTCACCGGCGCCGGCCTGCCCGCGCTGTTCGCCCTCGGCCTGCGCCTGCTCAACCCGACCGGCGCGGCCGGCGAGCCCGCCGCCGTCCGGCCCGCCGCCGGGCCGGTCGGCTCCACCCTGGCGGGACTGATCTTCGCGGTGGTGCTCGCGGCGATCGGCTGGGGCATCTCCGTCATCGTCGGCCACCGCTGACCGCCCGCCGTCCAGGCCGTCTCGGCGAGTGCCGATCCCGCTCGTCACTGCGGGTGCTGTCGTGCTTCGTCCGTCCCCTGCCGTCCGTCCCCTGCCGTCCGCCTGGAGCGCACCACCAAGCTGCCGCGGTAACGCACCTCGGAACTCGGGGAACATCCAGGGCGCATCGTGATCCGATGGGCGTCCGGACTCCGGCCGCATGCCTGACCTGCCGCCGGAGTCTCCACCATGTCGGCGGTCGACCCCGCCTGCCGATCATCCGACAGGGCGAGGAGCGCATCATGCCGGTGGACGAGGGCTTGACCAGACGGGAGAACAGGCGGGAGAACCAGCCGGGGGCGGGCGAACGGGTCCGTACGGGCCGACGCAATCGGGTGCGGCCGGACGGCGAGCTCGTGGCCGACCCGGGGCGGGGGCTGTTCTGGGGGAACCGGGGCTCGCTGCTCGGCGCCGGCGGCCAGCCGACGCGCAAGCCGTCGACGCGGGCCTGGGTCTGCTGCGTGCTGGAGTTCAAGGACTGGTGGCGGGTTCAGTGGCAGCCGGGCCGGCTGACGGAGCTGTACTTCCTCGACGAGGCCACGGCCCTTGCCGCCGGGCACCGGCCGTGCGGGCTGTGCCGCGTCCCGGACTACCGGCGGTTCCAGCGCAGTTGGGCCGACACCCTGGGAGGCGGCCTTCCCGGCGCGCCGGAGATGGACAGCAGGCTGCAGGCGGACCGGCGAACGCCCGACGGGCGCCAGCGCACCTTCCGGGCGGCGGCCGGCGACCTGCCGGACGGCGCGTTCGTCCGCCTGGACGGTGAGGCCGGGCTGATGCGGCAGGGGTGCTGGCGGCCCTGGTCGATGGCCGGGTACGGCGCGGCGCGGGCGGTCGCCCCGGACCTTCGGGTGGAGGTGCTCACCCCCGCGGTGACAGTGCAGGTGCTGGTCGGCGGGTACGCGCCCGTCCTGCACCCGTCCGCCGGATGAACGGGAGTGGCTGCGGCTGAGGCCCGCGCCGGGCACGTTCCCACCGGGTGAAATTCGGATCTCACGTTCTCGGTACCCGCACCGTCTTCCAGGTGGGACAGCAGGTGCAGAAGGCGGCCGGGCACGGCGACGACCCGAAGAAACCGAGCGGAGGCCGCCGGACTTGGAGGAGGGCAGTGCCGGCCGCGACCGGCCGGCTGTTTCGGGAGCTCGAACACATCGGTTCGGATTCAAGGTCTACGGCAGGGCGAGGATGAGGGAACCGTTCGAGAAGGCGGTCGAGCAGCACGGCGCGACCGTGCTGCGGGTGTGCCGGGCGCTGCTGGGGACACACGACGCAGACGACGCCTGGTCGGAGACGTTCCTGGCGGCGATGCGGGCCTGGCCGGGGCTGCCGGAGACGGCGAACGTGGAGGCGTGGCTGGTGACGATCGCCCGGCGCAAGGCGATCGACGTGCTGCGCGCCGCCGGACGCCGGCCGCTGCCGGCCGAGGAGTTGCCGGAGGAGCCCAGTTCGCTGGGCGTTCCGGGCGCTGACGACGGGGAGCTGTGGGAGATGGTGGGGCGCCTTCCGGGCAAGCAGCGGCAGGCGGTCACGTTCCGCTATCTGGCCGGGATGTCGTACGACGAGATCGCGGCGGTGGTGGGCGGGAACACCGCGGCGGCGCGCCGGGCGGCGGCGGACGGTCTGAAGAACCTACGAAAACACTATCCGGGCGCGACCTCGAGAGGAGCATCTACATGAGCGGCACCCGATCCCACGATGACGTCCTGAGCGTGCTGTCGGCTCCCGTCGACGCCGGGACCCTGGCCCGGCTGCACCGCCGGCTGGAGGCCGAGGCCCAAGCCGCCGCCCTGGTCGACATCGCCTACACCGTCGTCGACTCCCCGGTCGGCCCCCTGCTGCTGGCCGCCACCGACCGGGGCCTGGTCCGTGTCGCCTTCGCGGTCGAAGGCCACGACCAGGTCCTTCAGGCCCTGGCCGACAAGGTCAGCCCGCGCATCCTGCGCGCCCCCGGCCGGCTGGACACCGCCGCCCGGGAGATCGACGAGTACTTCGACCACCGCCGTCGCGCGTTCGACCTGCCGCTGGACCTGTCCCTGTCCAAGGGCTTCCGGCAACTGGTCCAGCAGCACCTGCCGGAGATCGGCTACGGCCAGACCCGCAGCTACCGCCAGGTCGCCGAACTGGTCGGCAGCCCCAAGGCGGTGCGGGCGGTCGGCACGGCCTGCGCGACCAACCCGCTGCCGGTGGTCGTCCCCTGCCACCGGGTGCTGCGCACCGACGGCACCCTCGGCGGCTACATCGGCGGCCTGGAGGCCAAGACCGCACTACTGGAACTGGAGGCCGCGGCATGACCGCCACCGCTGCGAGGGCGAACACGAGGGCGACGGCTCCCGGCGCGGACGCCGCCACCGGATCCGGGCCGTGGGCCGGCCGGGCCGAGAGCGCCGACTGGGACGCGGTGGCCGCCGAACTCGACGCGTTCGGAGGCGCGTTGCTGCCGCAACTGCTCGCCCCGGACGAGGCCGGCCGACTCCGGGACCTGTACGGGCGGCCCGAGCTGTTCCGTTCCACCGTCGACATGGCCCGGTACCGGTTCGGGGCCGGCGAGTACAAGTACTTCCACGTCCCCTACCCCGAGCCGGTCGAGCAGCTCAAGCAGGCCCTGTACCCGAGGCTGCTGCCCATCGCCCGCACCTGGTGGGAACGGCTCGGCCGCACCGCGCCGTGGCCGGACACCCTGGACGAGTGGCTGCAGATGTGCCACGCGGCCGGGCAGTCCAAGTCCACCGCGATCCTGCTGCGCTACGGCGCCGGGGACTGGAACGCGCTGCACCGTGACCTGTACGGCGACCTGGTGTTCCCGTTGCAGGTCGTGATCAACCTGGACCGGCCCGGCACCGACCACACCGGTGGGGAGTTCCTGCTGGTCGAGCAGCGCCCCCGCGCCCAGTCCCGCGGTACCGCCACCCTGCTCCCGCAGGGCCACGGCTACGTGTTCACCACCCGCGACCGGCCCGTGCGCTCCGCGCGGGGCTGGTCCGCCGCCCCGGTCCGGCACGGCGTCTCGGCGCTCCGCTCCGGGCACCGGCACACCCTGGCCCTGGTCTTCCACGACGCCGCCTAGCATCCCCGGCGGCCGCCGTCGGTCTGTCCGCATTCACCGCGCCCGCCCGCCCGCCCGCTCCTGCCGGCCGGGCGCGGTGCGCCACCTGGACCTCTGCCGGTCATCGAAGAGCGCTGACGAAGAAGGCACCCCATGAATCCCCTGACCAGCCCCCTGCTGACCGACCCCCCACCGCCGGGCCCCGACCTGGCAGTCACCGACACCGAAGTCACCGTGCTGGTCGCGCTGGCCCAGGCGCGCGGCGCCCGGAGCATCGCCGTCGGCTCCGGCCGGACCCCGGCCGCGCTGGCAGGCGCCGACGCGATCACCCGGGCCTGGCAGGCCGCCGGCGGCGTCGTGGCCACCACGACCACCTGGCCGGAGACCGCAGCCTCCTGGCTGTGCCAGGCCCGCCACTTCGCCGACGCGCCGGCCGACGTGTGGGTGATGACCGGCCCGGAGGTCGGCTGGGCCCAGGTGGCCCGGCGGCTGCTGTGGTCCACGTCCTGGCGGCCCGACCGCACCCTGGCCACCGCCGCCATCGGCCGCCCCGCCACGCTGGCCCTGGTCGGTGCCCGGCAGCTGCGCGGCCTGACCGGAGCCGACGCGAACGGCGCCACCTGGACCGTCACCGACGGCGGCGGCCTCACGGTCACCGGCCCCGGCCCCGGCAGATCACGGTGACGGCGCTGTCCGACCTGCCGGAGGTGCCGCGCGATGCGGTCAGCCCCGCCCCCGGGGGCACCCCTGTTGCCCCAGGACCCCCGCACTCCTCGTGATCCCGCGTATCCACGCGCCTTTCGGGAATCCTGCCCGGCCCAGCCTTCGGCCGCCCCGCCGTCCTGCCCGGCCGACTGCTGCCGGAACGCGTCTCACGTTTCGGTGCGCCCGCGCGTCTTCACCACAGACAGCAGGCGCAGAGAGGAGATCGACATGGACGTCCGGCACGCCTACGTGGACAGCCCGGTGGGACGGCTCCTGGTCGTCGCCGGCGACAACGCCCTGATCGGGCTCTACTTCCCGGGCTACCGGTACACGCCCCGGCCCTCGGCGTGGGGCCGGCGAGCCGACACCTCGGCCGACCCGGTGCTCGCCCAGGCCCGCAGCGAACTCGACGAGTACTTCGCCGGAAAGCGGCAGGTGTTCGACGTCGCGGCGGCGACGAACGGCGACGAGTTCCAGGAACAGGTCTGGGCGCAGCTGCGCCAGATCCCGTACGGCGCGCGGATCACCTACGGCGACATCGCGGTCGAGCTGGGCAGCAAGGGGTTCGCGCAGTCCGTGGGCCAATCCGTGGGGCGCAACCCGGTGAGCATCGTCATCCCCTGCCACCGAGTGGTGGGCGCGGGCGGCAAACTCACCGGATTCGGCGGCGGACTGGAGCGCAAGCAGCTCCTGCTGGACCTGGAGGAGCCGGTCGAGACCCGGGCCGGACGACTGTTCTAGCCGCGCCCCGGCCGGGCGGCCCGACCGCGAACGCCCGGCACCCCCTGCCCCTTTGAAGAACAGCGAGGAACCCTTCCCCGATGGCCAGCGACACCGTCCCCGCCCTCGCCCCCGAACACCCCGTCGACCCCGGGGTGGTGATCGGCGAGGACGGGCTCGCCCGCCCCGCGTGGGCCGGCACCGATCCGCTGCTCCGCCAGTACTACGACACCGAGTGGGGCATGCCCGTGCGCGACGAGCGCGGCCTGTACGAACGCATCAGCCTGGAAGCCTTCCAGGCCGGGCTGTCGTGGGCGACGATCCTGCGCAAGCGCCCGGCGTTCCGCGCCGCGCTCGACGACTTCGACCCCGACCGGGTCGCCGGCTACGGCGACACCGACGTCGAACGCCTCATGGCCGACGCCGGGATCGTCCGCAACCGCGCGAAGATCCTCGCGGCCGTGGCCAACGCCCGGGCGACCGTCCGGCTGCGCGAACACGGCGGCCTGACCGACTTCGTGTGGGGGTTCAAGCCACTCGACACCCCCAGGCCGCGCACGTTCGCCGAGATCCCGACCACCTCCCCCGAATCGCAGGCCCTGTCCAAGGCCCTGCGCGCGCAGGGGTTCGCGTTCGTCGGCCCGATCACCATGCACGCCCTGATGGAAGCCATCGGCATCATCGACACCCACCTGCTGGACTCCCACCGCCGCGGTTCCTCCGGAATCTGGCCGGAATGACCGCCTCACCACCCAGCGCCCCTGCCCAGTGAGGCCGTTCGGCTCGTCCTCCTCGTCCTCGTCATCCTCGGACTCGGCAGTCCACCAGAGGTCGATTCGGTAGGTTTCCAGGACCTGTCGGTGGGTCGCGAAGACTTCCTCCGAGTTGAGTTGGCCTTCCGCTGTTGCGAGTTGGGCGTGAAGGCTGCTCTGCTGGTCCTCGGCGGTCTGGCGTCCCTTCCAGGAGACACGGCCGCTGTACAGGCCGGGACGCGGCAGGTCGGAGCAGCCTGCGAGCTCGGGCGAGAACGCGCGGATGACCACGCATCCTGTCGGCGTATCCAGCAACACCTCACGTGCGTCCTCGGCCTCCCAACTGCTGTCAGCCGGTGCCGGGCTGTCCCAGACACGCACGACGATCTCGGTGGGGGCGGTTCCCTGGAGGCTGTGGACGTAGATCTGCGTACCGGTCCCGGCGACCACGTTTCGTCGGCTCTGGACGAGGGCTTCGTTGCTCGGGACGGTGGCGTCCGAGTCGTGCACCACGATCTTGCCGTTGTCGGGGCAGGCTTCGGTGCGGAACTCGAAAAGGACAGGCACAGTGCTCTCCTCGGACGTGGGTCGGGCCCGGCTACGCGATGATTGTGTGATCAAGTCACCAGTGTCGGAGCGGTGTGAGACATTGCCGTTCGTGACCACTGACATGAACGAAGCTCTGGCTGGATTGGATGCGATCGACTGGACGGCGTTGCATCACGCCTACGGCGCCGCAGGTGACGTTCCGGGCCAGTTGCGGGGCCTGACCGCCGAGGACGCAGGCGAGCGAAAGAAGGCCCTGCACCATCTGTACGGCAACATCTTTCACCAGGGAAGCCGCTACCAGGCATCGGCGGTGGCCGTTCCGTTCCTGGCTGCACTGGCAGCCAATGCGGCACTGCCGGGCCGCGTCGAGGTCCTCGGGTTGCTTGCCTCTCTGGCCATCGGCTATGACGAAACGCACTTGCCGGGCGGAGTCGACGTGATCGGTTGGCGGGAGGACGTCGAAAAGTTCAGAGTGAAGGATCCGGCGCAGATAGCTGTCGAGTACGACGAGTGGGTCTCCCAGGCGCGGGATGAGGTCGAGCGGCGTGTACGCGAGATGGGGCGCGCGATGTTCGACTTCGAGGGACAGCTCCAGGCAGCGGACGCCGAGATAGCGACCTACGACGCAGTGCGTCAGGAGCTACTGACTTCGGCGCTTCAAGGTGGCGGTGGGAGATCGAGGAAGAGTCCGGCTCCGGTGGGGAAGCCATCGAGGATGTCGGGGTGGTACTTGACTCGGTTGCGGACGGGCGTGACTAGTCGGTCCGGGGCGATGCTGGTGAGGTTCGCGAGGCTGTGCTTGACGTAGGCCGGCAGGGTGTCTCGGTTGCGGCTCGCCCCACCGTCGCCCAACGTGAGGGGATGGGTGATCGTGCGCGGGGTGGACTGGCCGGCTGGTGGGTGGAGCTGCCCCCTGCGGCGGGAACAGCGGTGATGGCGACCGGGATCGTCTCCATCGGGCTGCACTTGGTCGGGCAGGAGGTACTCTCCCGGATTCTGCTCGTCCTCGCCGCCCTTGCGTGGCTCGTGCTCGCTGTCGACTTCGCGCGGCGGCTGGTGCGCGACCGAAACCGGTGGGAGACCCAGGCGGACACGCCGCCCGCGCTGACCGCTGTGGCCGCGACGACCATCCTCGGGACCTGGTTCGCACTGCTGGGGTGGACGGGTGTCGCCGTCGCGGCGCTGGTCGTGGCGGTGCTGGTCTGGCCGGTGCTGCTGACGGCGGTGATGCAGCACTGGCGGCGGCGCTTGCCGGGCACGGTGTTCCTGGTGTGTGTCGCGACACAGGGCCTGGCAGTGCTGGGCGGATCGCTGGCCATCTTGCTGCCGTCCGGGTGGCTCGCCTGGCCGGCGTTGGTCTGCTTCGGGCTCGGGTTGGCGCTCTACCCGGTCGCCTTCGTCCGCTTCGATCGCGGCCAGGTTCGGTCTGGCGCGGGCGACCAGTGGGTGGCGGGCGGGACGCTGGCGATCTGCGCGCTCGCCGGGGCGAAGTTGCTGGTCGTGCCCGCCTGGCGCGGCACCGCCCTGCACGACGTGCTGCGTCCGCTCACGCTCGTCGCGCTCGCGTTGTCGGCGGGCTGGTACGCCGTCCTCGTCTTCGCCGAGGTGCGCTGGCCGCGTCCACGCTACGACATGAGGCGGTGGGCGACGGTCTTCCCGATGGGTATGACGGCCGTCGCGACCTTGTCCGTCGCCGACGCCGCAGCCCTGGGCTGGCTGCGGACGCCGGGCCAGGTGCTGCTCTGGGTCGCCCTCGCCGCGTGGGTGCTCACGCTGGCCGGGCTGGTCAGATACACGGCCGCCCGCCCGCGGTGACCTGTACTGGGAGGGTGGCCGGAGCCTGCGGCTGCCCGCCACCTCGGTATGCCAGGGATACTGACGTCGGCGTTCAAGGCGATGGCGGTGGTAGGTCGAGGGAGAGTCCGGTTCCGGCGAGGAAGCCGTCGAGGACGTCGGGGCGGTACTGGAGTCGTTTGAGTCGATTGCGGACGAGGGTTGCGAGTCGGTCCAAGGCGACGCTGGCGAGGTTCGCGAGGCTGTGCTTCACGTGAGCCCACAGGTACTCGACCGCGTTCAGCTCGGGTGCGTAGGCGGGCAGGATGAACACCGTCAGCCAGCCCCGTGTACTGATCAAGTCGCGCATGGCATGGGAGACATGAGTGTTGAGCCGGTCCCAGACCAGCACGATCGGCGCCCTGACCAGCTGGTGGACTCCATCGATCAGAGCGATGTAGTCGCGCTCGGACAGGCTGCGGCGTTCGCCCTTGCGGCCCGTGTGGTGCCGCAGCCGGTGGCACATGCGGGTCCGTGAGCCCGGGCGCACGGCGATCAGGCCGGCGACGGAAACCCGTCCGGAGCCGCGGCCACAGACTCTGACGACCGGGGTGATGCCGCGCCGGCCCCACGTGAGGCCCTTGGGCGGTCTGCGGGTGAACCCGGCTTCGTCCTCGAAGCAGATCCAGCCGTCACAGGCCGCCCGGGTGCTTTTACCTCCGCCCAGGTCGCCTCCCTCCACGCGGTCACGGCCCGCTCGTCGCGTTCGGCGGCCCGCCGCGCGGGGACCTGCGGGCTGAAGCCGAGCCGGTGCATCAGGCGGGTGGCACCCGAGACGCTGTAGGACACATGGAACTTCCGGCCGATCAGCGTCGCCACCCGCGCGCCGGTCCACACCTGGTCCTCGTCCCAGCCGTGAGCGGCCGGGCCCTGCTCCAGGTAGGCGGCCAGCTTCTCCTGGCAGCGCGCGGACAGCTTGCACCGCCGGCCGCTCGCGCCTCGTGAGGCCAGGGCCGCCACCCCGCCCTCCATCCAGTCCTGGTGCCACTGGTAGGCCGACTTCGAGCTCACCCGCAGCCTGCGGGCGACCTCCGGCGGCCCCAGCCCATCGGTGAACAACCCGGCGGCCTCCAGCCGCACCATCTCGCGGCGCTGACGACCTTTCGCCGTCAGCCCGCCCCCATCCGCATATCGCATACCTACGACATAGCGCGCAGATGACCATCAGTCAGCTACACAAACAGGCCAATCACCCCGAAGCGCCGAAGTCAGTAACGGACCTGTACACGCTGTTGGACGACGACGATCCGGCTGTGCGTGCGGCAACGATCTACCTCCTGGCCTGGTTTCCGGAAGAGTCGAAGCACACGCTGCCGAAGTTGCTGCGGTTGCTCAATCGAGAAGCGATTCCGGAGCTCGTCTCCACGGCACTCATCGCTGTGGGCTTGCTTGGCGACATGGAACTCGTCCACCGTCTGAAGCCATTCCTGGACGCCGAGGAGCAACTGGTGCGATGGGCAGCGGCGACCGCCCTCGTGCGCGTGGAGTACGCGGGGGCCGAACCCGCCCTGGGCGCTCAGGTTCTTTCTGAACTGGCTGCTACCGAAGCCGAACCACCACAGGCCGGACCACTCGGCATTGCGTTCTACGACGGAGATCTGCGCGGCTACGCTGCAACGAGCCTGACCCTGCTGGGTGATCGCTACCCCGTCGAGGCACTGGACGCTGTGACAGAGGGACTGGCCGGCACCTCTGGCCCGGCCAGCTTCGCGATCACTGCGGCTGCCCTGCGCCTGGCCTTCCGAGCGCCGTGCCAGACCAGTCTCCCTGTGTTCGCAGACCTGGAGAGCCGACAGCAGCGCCTGGTCCGTGTCCTGGCCGCGCTTGACCAAGACACATGGAGGTGGGCCAACTTCCTGGAGATCCTGCGAGCATGGGGCCTTCCCCGGGATCGAACGGCAATGCGCATTTACGCGAGCATGCCCAACTAGCAGAATGGCGTCTGAACGGGTTTTGCTGCCAGGGCGTGGAACGGACACCAAATCAGCGTAGGTCTCGCATGCTGCCCGATTCACATACCGTCAGTGATTCCGATCAACGCCTGCGAAAATCATTTATGAGTCCATTTTTCAGAGCCTGGCGACAGGCGTGAGGCGTTCAGGCCGATGGACCCTGAAACGCAGACTTTCCGTAGGCGGAGCTGGCTGTTTCAGCCCGCTCCGGTGACCCGGTGCGCGGACGTGCCACCCGAGAGGCCGGGTGCAGTGGCGACGTCCTGCATGCGGGAAGGCAGCTCGCTCCAGTTGTGCAGAGCGCCCTGGAGGAGGTTGTCGAACTGTGCCTTGCCTTCGTTGACCAGAAGGTCGCGCAGGCAGGCGCACTCTCGCATCATGCCGCCGTTGGTAAAGCAGATGAAGATGCCGGCCGCCTGAAGGCCGCGTGCCGCAACGGCCACCTCGTGTCCGAACGGCAGCGGTACCCGGGCGGCGAGTTCCCGTGCGAAGATCTGCTCGATCCGGGGCCGGCCCAGTGCGGCCCACAGCCTTCCGACAAGGTCGCCGAGCAGGCTGTGGAGCGACTTCTTGCCGTCCAGGAGTGCCCGGGCGAATGACGCGAGGGTCTCGCATCCCTTCCCGCGGTGGCGTTCGACCAGGGCTTCCCACGTGGCCTCGCTCACGTAGTGCAGTGCCTGGGAGGCGATAGCGTCGTCTCCGCCCCTGGACACAACCTCGGCGCAGGCCTGTGCGGCGTTGTCCATCTCGGCCTGGCTCACGATCCGCGGCACCCTGGCGCCGGGGCGCGGCCTGCGGCGTTGGGCCGGGATGACCGGTGCCCTGGAGGTGTGCGCGGGGCCGACGCTCGGCGTGGCGCGGTTCGAGGACGGGCTGGGGCGGCGGGTCCGCGACACGGTCGGCGGCGCCGGGGAGGAGCGGCGAGCCCCCCTGGGGGACGGTCCGAGGGGACGGGGTCCGCCTGGGAGTCCTTGATGTTGGTGGCAGCGAAGACCGGCCTGCTTCACCCGGTTCCTGCAGAGCGTTCTGTCCTTCTTCATGGCACGACACCTGTTGACCATCCGCAGACAGTGACCGAACGCGCACTGTCAGGCAAGGGTCCGGGGTGGACCACCGTCCAAATCCGGTCACGACAGCACCGAGACCCACACCGATGTCGGCCGATGGTGGCTGTCCGGCGTCGCGGCGGAGCTGTTCGTTGATGCGTAGGGCTTCTTCGTGTTGGTCTTCGAGGATGTCGAGGGAGTCCACTGGCGCGGCGGCCTCCGCCGCTGCCAGGACCTCGGCCAGTCCGATCCGGTCATGCGCCATGCCGGCCTCCTCTAGCCCGGGCTCGTCTTCTCGCTTTTCCACCAGCGCGACGAGCCACGGGATCACTCTCTCCGCCGGCGCGCCCGGATGTGGCAGCCCTTGCCCTTGCCCCAGGAGAAGACCAGCCGGTTGGGGTCGGGGACGTCCGCCCCGGGCGGCATCGCCACTGCCGCCCGGCCTTTGTCGGCGCCGCCCCTCGATCCCAGGCACTCCGCCCGCGACCTCCTCGAAGACCTCCTCTTCGGCATCCACGGCTGTTGGCTCTTCCACGACGAGCACGACGACCGCGACGGCGCGGACAACCTCGGCGCCGACGGCGACGAGAACCTGGACGACGAACAGGCCGAACGGCACCAGGACCACAGCCGCGAACGCTTCGCCCACCTCGTCCGCAAAACCGCTTCCCCGGGAAGAGGCTGAAATTCCACCACCCGCCAGAGCAGGCCGAGTAGCCATGCCCACCCCACCTCGCTCCCTGACACGGCGGCCGCTGCGGGCCTTCTCGCGGCAGCAGGCGACGCGTTGGCCCCGTCCACATCGGTGGTCACCCTGGGCATAGGAGGCAACGACAACAACACCTTCAGCACCGCTGTCCGCGGCTGCGAGGTCATCGACGCGCTCAGCGTGTTCGACATCGGTTCGCCGTGCGCGGACTTCTACAAATCGACCTTCGCCGACGCCATCGCCTCGGACGAGGCGAACATCGCCGGGGCCCTCCAGCAGATCCATCGACTCGCGCCGCAGGCCAAGGTCTTCGTCGTCGGCTACCCGGACATCCTGCCGCAGAGCGGCAACTGCCGGCCGCAACTGACCCTCACCACCAAGGACACCGCCTACCTCGACGGCATCGAACTGGCCCTCAACTCCATGCTGCGGCGCACCGCCCAGGGCAACGACGCCACCTACGTCGACACCTACACCCCGAGCGTCGGGCATGACGCCTGCCAGAGCGCGTCCACTCGCTGGATCGAGCCGCTCGTCCCCGCCGGCGCCTACGCGCCGTTCCACCCGAACGCGGTCGGTCAGCAACACACCGCTGCGGCCGTCGAAGCCGCGCTGCGGGCCGCCGGCGTCAGCTGAGGGCCCGAGGCCGCAGACCGCAGCGGGTCGATGGCCCGGCGGCCTCACCGAGGCTGCCGGGCCACCGGGCCCTCGCCCCCCGACGTCCCGGTTGTTCCGGTCACACCTGGTCACACCTGGTCGCAGCCTCAAATGCGGCCCGGATCACTTGCGACGGGAGGGAGGTGGCGGGAGGGAGGTGAGAGTCCCCGCGCAACGAGGCGCGCCTCAGCCGCTGGTATCCGCGCCGCCCGAGTCCTGGTCCGCCTGGCGCCACTCGCGGTAGCGCATCACGAAGCTGGCGTTCTCGCCGTAGATCCGCCGGCGTACGTAGAGGATCGGCCGTCCGTCCGGTGCGCAGCTGACCCCCTCGCGCAGGAGCAGCGGACTGCCGGCCGCGACGTCGAGTCGCTGCGCGTCGGCGATGTCGGCGGCGATCGCGCTGAACGAGCGCCAGTCGTATTCAAGTTCGATACCGATCGCCTCGGCCACCGCCACCGTGGTGTTCCGCGACTCCGTCGACTCCGCGAAGCCTGTGGGCAGCAGGTGTGTGGCCACCCAGTAGCTGTTCACTGCCCAGGGCTGGGCGGAGATCACGATCACGGTGTCGATGCGGGTCAGTGCGCTCGTGGGCAGCCGCAGGTGCTCGGCCGCCTGCCGGTCGGGCGCCGTGTCCGAGCCGACCGACACCTCCACGGCCCGTTCCTCGGTGCCCTTCAGGTCGCGCACGGGCACGGGCACGCTCTGGCTGCCGACATCGAGGCGGGCGCTGTTCGGGTCGACATCGATCGTGGCCCGCACGACCGGCCGGCGCACGAAGGTGCCGACTCCCCGCCGGATCTCGATCGCGCCCGCGCGGTCGAGCTCGGCGATCGCCTGGCGAACGGTCAATCGGTTGGCGCCGAACTGCCCGCACAGCTCCGGCTCGCTCGGCAGTCGGGAGCCCGGGGGGTACTCGCCGGTGTCGATGCGCTCCTGGATGGCGCGGGCGAACTGGAGGTACAACGGACCGTTGTTTCGTGGTGTCGGCACGTGGCGAATCCTACGGATCCGGCGCCCTGGGTCCAGTCCGGGTTCGCATCCGTGAAGTTCTCCTGCTGTTCAACCGGGTGCGGCTCGGCGAGGGATAGCATCTGCGGCATCTAGACGGCTAGACATCTAGATGCCTGGCCGGAGCCCCCAGCAGGCCCTGCACAGCCGCCTGGTGAAGAGCCCCGCCCCCCGGCACCCCCATCGAATGAATCGCAACACCACGACAACCCCGACGGGCAGGCCGACACCATGCACCACCAGCACGATCCGCACGCCTGGATCACCACACCCATCACCGCGAACCTCCTGCGCGGAGCCCTCGACCTGGAGCAGACCGAGCGCGGCCTGCTGCCGCACCGACTGCCCGCCTGGGCCCGCGCCCAGTGCGCCGACCCGCAGCTGGCCAGGGCAGAGTCCCAGCCCTCCGGTGTACGGCTGGCCTTCCGCACCCGGGCCACCGCCGTCGAACTGGACACCCTGCCCACCAAGACCGCCTACGTGGGTGCCCCGGCGCGCCCGGACGGCGTCTACGACCTGCTCGTCGACGGCCGCCTGGCCGGTCAGGCCGTCGTGACCGGCGGCGACACGCTGACCATCGACATCACCACCAGGACCGCCGAGCGCCGCCCAGGCACCGCCGGCACCCTCCGCTTCAGCGACCTGCCCGACCGGGCCAAGGACGTCGAGATCTGGCTGCCGTACAACGAGACCACCGAACTCGTCGCACTGCGGACCGACGCCCCCATCGAGCCCGTGCCGGACCGAGGCCGCAAGGTGTGGCTGCACCACGGAAGTTCCATCAGCCACGGTTCCGACGCCGCCGGCCCCACCAGCACCTGGCCCGCCCTGGCCGCTGCCCTCGGCGACGTGGAACTGATCAACCTGGGCCTGGGCGGCAGCGCCCTGCTCGACCCCTTCACCGCGCGCACCATGCGGGACACCCCCGCCGACCTGATCAGCGTCAAGATCGGCATCAACGTGGTCAACCACGACCTGATGCGCCTGCGTGCTTTCACCCCCGCCGTCCACGGCTTCCTCGACACCATCCGCGACGGCCACCCCCGAACGCCCCTGCTCGTCGTCTCGCCCATCCTGTGCCCCATGGTCGAGGACACACCCGGCCCCAGCACGATCGACCTCACCGCTCTCAGCACCGGACAACTCCGCTTCCGGGCAACGGGCGACCCCGCGGAGCGCGCGAGCGGAAAGCTGACGCTGGGCGTCATCCGGGACGAGCTGGCCCGCATCGTCGAACAGCGGGCCGCCGATGACCCGAACCTCCACTACCTCGACGGTCGCGACCTCTACGGACCGGCCGACGCCGGCGGCCTCCCGCTGCCCGACCAACTCCACCCGGACGCCGTTACCCACCAGCACATGGCCCAACGCTTCGCCACCCTCACCTTCACCACCCCGGGCCCCTTCAGCCACTGGCCGGAGCGGTGCTGTTCGGCCGGTTCGGCCGTGCGGTGTGGATGTAGTTGAGGAGTATGCCGGTGAAGGGCTCGGGGACTGGGGTGGGTGGATCGCCGAGCCGGAGCGCGACCTGATCGGCTTCGTGCTGGACCTCACGGATGGTGAGCCGGACCAGCCGCCGGATGGGCTGGGCATAGAGCAGGATCAGTGCGGTGGCGACCCCCTCCATGGGCGGGAGCTCGTCGCTGATCACGACCTTGCGGATCAGGGCGATGCGCCGGTGCCGGCTGACCGGGCCTGGGGCGGATTCTCGGAGAAGCCGGGAAGCCGGGCAGCGTCGTCGTTCAGCGCGAGCCGGCACAACCAGGTGCGGTACCAGCCGACTTGTCGGTATTCGACCGGCCCTGACGGGAGCTACGCGGCCGTCGAACCATCCCCCTGCGAGGCCGGGTTGAGGGCGGCGTAGTGTGCGCAGTGTGAAAGAACTGATCTTCCGGGGAAAAGACAGATTCCGCCCAGACTGGTCCGATCTCGGGCCGGTGCTCATCGTCGTCACGGTCGAACTCGTCGCCGGCCACCTGAAGTTCCACCTCGGCCTCGGCCCCATGCTCCTACTCGTCGGCGGGACCGTGGTACTGGCCGCCGCGAGCCGCCTCATCTCCATGCGGTACTGGAGCAGGGTCGGCACCGACGGAGTCACCATCTGCTGGGGGTTCGGCCGTGGCCGCACCTACTCCTGGCAACAGATCTCCTGGATCGACGTGTCGGAGTTCCAAGGCCGCGGCGCGCCCACACGTGTGGCCCGGATCCACACCACCGATGGCCGGCGCCACTGGATGTCCACTGTGATGGCCAGCGACCTCCACCCGTCGGAGGACTTCGACGCCGACTTCCGGCGGGTCGTCGACTGGTGGAAGCACAACACCAGTCCGAGCCAGCGCGTCCTGCCGCAGAAGCGGTTCCGGGACCGGCTGACGCCCGTGAGGGTCGCGGTGCTGTGCACCATCGCCCTCGCCGTCGTCCTCTTCGTCTTCACCGTGGTGCTGGCCCAGTAGCCACCTGAACGCGTCGGCCCGGTTCTCCTGACGGGCGTTGGGCCGTGGCGCTGCCATGGGGAGATCGGTCGGTCCTGTCAGCGAGCCGGTGGGGTGAGGGCGGTGCGGTCGAACGGGCCGCCGTGTGAGGCGGCGTACGTGACGGCGTCGTTGACGGCGCTGAGGCCGAACGACCGGACCCGTTCGGGGGCGAGGTCCAGGGTGCCCGAGGCGAGGAGCCGGATGAGGCCGACGTTCGCCGTACGCGGGTACATCCACTGGCCGCGCACGGTGACCGAGTTGCGCATGATCCACGGGTACGGGAGCGCGAGGTCGTCGCCGCCGAGCATGCCGACGCCGCCCATGAGAACGACGCGGCCGTACTCGCGCACGGTCATGGCTGCCGTGCGCGCCGCCGAGCTGGGTGCGCTCGGCGGCAGCAGGTCGATCACCATGTCGATCGGGCCGCCGCCCGCCGCGGACATCGCCGCGCGATCGCCGGCCTCGTCCCCGCTCAGCGGGACCGGGCGCACCCGCGGACCGAACCGGTCGGCGAGGAGGTCGAGCGCGGCCCGGTTGCGGCCGGGGGCGACCACGCGGCCCGCCCCCATGGCGAGCGCGACCGCGACCGCACTGCTGCCGAGGTTGCCGGTGGCCCCGCTGACGAGCAGCGTCTCACCGGCTGCGAGCCCGCCGGCCAGCAGCCCGCCGTAAGGGATGACGTGCACGCCGAGCGCGGCCCAGCGCGCCGGGTCGTCCCCCGCCGCCGTGGGCAGCAGGAAGACGTTCTCCGTCGGGACCCGCATGAGTTCGGCGAACGACCCGTCGTGCAGGTGCCGGGCGAGCCGCGCGCCGCCCTCGCCGCGGGAGCTCCAGCCCTGGAGCGTGATGTCGGGCGTCAGGGCGTCGTCCCGCGAGCGCACCGTGCAGTCGCACCACACCAGGTCGCCGGGGCGCAGCCGGGTGGCGTCCGGGCCCACGTGGACGACCCGTCCCACCCCGCCGATCCCGGGCACGACGGGAGGGACCAGGGGGTAGTTCCGCTCGCCGCTGAAGACCTCGGCCGCGTACGGGGCCACGCAGGTGGCGAGTACCTCGACCACCACCTCGCCGCCGCCGGCCTCGGGGTCGGGCACCTCCCGCACCGTGAGCGGGGCGCCGAACTGCGTCAGGACTGCTGCTCGCACGTGATGACCTCCATGTTCGTCCGTGTTCATCGTGTTCGTCGTGTTCGACAGTAGGAGCCCGGGGGGAATGCGGGAAGCGACGAACCGGCATCTGTGGTATGCGTATGCCGCATGGACATCTCCAGCACGGGCCTGCGGGTCCTGCAACAGATCGCCGAGTCCGGCAGCTTCACCGCCGCAGCCGCCCGGCTCGGCTACACCCAGTCGGCGGTCTCACGCCAGGCCGCCGCCCTCGAACGAAGCGCGGGCGCCACCCTGTTCGAACGCCGCCCCGACGGGGTGCGGCTCACCCCAGCGGGCCTGACCCTGCTACGCCACGCCCGCACGATCCTGGACTGCCTGACGGCGGCCGAGCGCGACCTCACCGGCGCCGCCCCGCGGAGCGAACTGGTGCGGCTGGGACTGTTCCTGAGCGCGGGCGCGGCCATCCTGCCTCCCGTACTCGCCCGCCTCGCGGCAACCGACCCGCAGATCACGGTCACGACGACCGAGGGCACCACCCCCACCCTGGTCCGGGCACTGCGCGCGGGCTCGATCGACCTCGCCGTCCTGACGTCCCGCCCGCCCCACCGGCCCTTGGACGGCGAGTCGCCGCGTCTGCACGTCGAGACCGTCGCGGACACCGAGCTGGTCGTGGCGGGCCTTCGACCGGAGCGTTCGCCGGCCGCACCGCGGTGCACGTCGACGAACTGGCCGACGCCCCGTGGATCGCCGCCCCGGCCTCGAACTCCGAGCCACTGCTCGGCGTCTGGCCCGGCCTGCCCGCACGGCCGCACATCGTCCACAGCGCGCGCGACTGGCTGACGAAGCTCCAACTGGTCGCCGGCGGCTTCGGGGTGACAACGGTGCCCTCCCGGCTCTCCCCGGTGCTGCCGCCCGGGGTGAGCCTGTTGCACGTCGAAGGCGCACCTCCCGAGCTCCGCCGGGTCCTCGTGGCGCGCCTCCCCGGCCGCCCGACCCCGCCGATCACGGCCGTCACCCGAGCTATCACCCGAGCCATCACCTCGACCGCCTGATACGTGCCGCCAGGGCCCCCGGCCCCGGCGCCGAGACCACCGACTCGCCGTGCACCAGCTGTCGGCGCCCGTGTGCAACCTTCTCGGTGGTGCGGCGGTGAGTAGGGCAGAGCGATGGCCCGGTTGGGTCGTCGCGCGGACGCGAAGAGGAATCGGATGACCGTGAGCGTATTGCACATCCCAGTGGAGGACCCGCCCCCGTCCGTCACGGCACCGGCTTCCGCGGGCGGCCCCGGCCTGCGGGAGCTTGACTTCGAGGGGTTCGCCGCCGCGCGCTGGCGGCAGTTGGTGCGCACCGCCTACCTGCTCACCGGCGACTACCACGAGGCCGAGGACGTGGTGCAGGCGACTTTCGCGAAGGTCTTCAGGAACTGGTCCCGGATCAGCCGCCTGGAGGAGCCGGACGCCTATATCCGCCGGGCCCTGGTGAACAACAACCTGAGCCGTCACCGGCGGCGCCGGGTCAGGCAACTGCTCGTGCCCGTCCTGCCCGATCGGGCGCACACCGCGGGCGGTGGCCACCACGACGTCGAGGAACGCTCGGTGCTGCTCCAGGCGCTGGCGGAACTGCCGCAGCGCCAGCGGGCCGTGGTCGTCCTGCGCTACTGGGAGGACATGAGCGAGTACCAGGTCGCCGAAGCGCTCGGCTGCTCGCTGGGCAATGTCAAGAGCCAGGCCAGCCGAGGCCTGGCGAAACTGCGCGGACACCCGGCGTTGGCCCCGTATGCGGCGGACACCGGTTCAACGAGCGACGGCACGAACGGAGACAACAGGTGATGGACACCGAGAACATGATGCGCGGCGCTCTGCGAGATGAAGCGGCCCGGGTCGCGGTGGCGGACTGGTCTGCCGGACCCGTGCAGGTCCAGGTACGCAGGCAGCAGCGGGGGCGCCGGGTGGCGATGGGCGCGTCGGCTGTGGTGGCCGCGCTCGCGGTGGTGGCCGGCACGGGCGCGGTACTGTCCGCGCAGCGCGCGGTCCAGACCGTCGGGCCGGCCTCGCAGGCCCTGGCCGTACCGGAGGGGCCGGCTCCCGAGGCCGTGGTGGTGGAGCCCGGCCAACAGCTGTCGTTGGGCCGCCAGGACTGGTGGATGCAACTGAACGACCAGGAGATCTGCATCCACGACGCCCCCGCCTACCGCAGCGGTCCGGGGTGCGGCGGGCACTCCTGGGCGGGCGGAGCGACCGAGATCGTCATGCAGTACTACGGGAACCCCCCGCAGTACCAGGAGGGTCTGTACAACCTCATCTACCACGGGCCCGGGCGGGTGGCCCGGATGACCATCGAGATAGACGGCCAGGTGTCCTGGTCCACCGTTGCCTCACTTCCCGGCAACCCGGGCTACGCCACCGGCTATGTCTGGGGGCCGCCCGGCCGCAAGACCCCCAACGGTTCGACGGCATACCCGTTCGAAGGCGTCAAGCTCGCCGCGTACGACGCTCAGGGGAAGGTGCTGGCGAGCAAGACGCTGACCTCCTGAATCAGACCGCCGCCGCGATCCCGGCGGTGCCCGGCCGGTCGGCCTGGTCCTCAACAGCACGCTCGGCTGGTGGTGGGCCGACCCCGCCAGCGGGTTCGTGATCGCCTTCTACGCGGTGCGCGAGGTCCGGGAGATCTTCTTCGGCGACCACTGACCTCCACCGGCCGCGCCGGTCGATACTTCAAGGGCGGGGGCCGCGCGTCGACGAGTAGTGGGTGTGGGTCCTGCGTCAACGCCTTCACCACCACGGTGGTGAAGGCGTTCTTCGCGCTCCGGGTCGTCTTCGTCGTGGACTCCGAAGGGGTCCAGCCAAGGTGAGCCCATGGGGTCGCGTCTCACCTCTCGGTGTCGCTGTCTCAGGTTCCGTTGCCGGATCCGCCGGTGGCCGACAACGAAACCTGAGACAGCCTGGCCACCGTCTGCTACGTGGCTTCGTTCACTTCAAGCGCCAGGCCGTGACGGTGAAGGCCTTTCGGGGCGGATGCCGACCGGAGCACGAACGCGGCCCTGCACCTACGAGATGACCTCGGTAACGGCTCCATTCGCCACGATTCCTGGGCCGTGCTGGAACGAGAAGCGCAGGCCCTTCACCAAGACAATCCCGCGGTCCAGAGTGGCAGTCAGGTCGGTGCTCTCGCCGGGCGTTGCCCTGTCAATCCCGTCCGGCAGCTTGATGGATCCGTCGATGATGTCTTCGCGAATGACGAACTTGGGCCGATATCCCGTGGTGATGGAGACGTCGCGGCCGCCTTCGTCCGCGCTCAGCACGTAGACGTTGGCCTTGAAGGTGGTGCGTGCGGTGAAGCTGCCCGGCTTGGCCAGGACCTGGCCCGGTTCGATGTCCTTGGCGGCCACGTCACGCAGCAGCACGGCCACGGCCTTCCCGTCCTGTTCTCCGTTGGCCGTACGGTCCACCTCGACCCCTGCACATTTGGCCACGAGGGACTTGCCACCGCCGACGATCTCGACTTCGTCCCCCGCCTTGACGCTGCCGAGTTCGATGCGGCCCCGTACAACGCTTCCGCCCCCCGAGGGAGAGTCGACGTCCACGACGGACATCAGGAACGGCTCGTCGGCTGCCGCCTCGGCTGTCTCCTCTGACATAGGTGACTTCTCCTCGTGTGGGTGGTCTGTGTGGACTGCCGGTGGAATGGGCGGCAGCACCTGGTCGCAGGAGCTGCGGAACGCATGCTTGCCCCCGCCTCTTCTGGCGGTCCGTCAGATTGTGCAAATCCTTCCCCACAGTAGTCTCTTGCGGCGGACCAGACCGACCGGCACGACGACCAACAACCGTGTGCGCAGACACAGGCCAGCGGCAACCGAACCCGAGAAACTCGGCGGCAAACCCGCCTGAGCGACAACGGGATGTGAGACCAGTCAGCTTGCCTGCTCTCACATCCCGTTGCATCAGCCCAGTTCAGGCGCCATCCCACCGACAAAGATCAATTGAGGCAGGACATCCGATAACATCGTCATGTGACGATGACAACTCCCTCTCCGACTGTCGACCGGGTGGAGCTCGCGCCGGCGGCGGACCTGTTCCGCTCGCTCGGCGATCCGGCCCGCCTGGCGATCTTGCGCCACCTCGCGGTGAGCGAGGCCCGCGTGGTCGACCTGGTCGAGCAGCTCGGCCTGGCCCAGTCCACGGTCTCCAAGCACCTGGCGTGCCTGCGCGAGTGCGGACTCGTCGACTCCCGCCCGGTCGGCCGGGCCTCGGTCTTCACACTGACCCAGCCGTCCCTGGTCGACCTGCTCGCGGCGGCCGAAACCGTGCTGGCCGCGACCGGCGACGCGGTCGCCCTCTGCCCCACCTACGGCACCCCGGACGGAGCAGGCGAATGAGCGCCCCCGAGACCAGCGCCGAGGAGCTGACCATTGCCGAGGAACCCGGCGGCTGCCACTGCGAGCCCAACTGCACCGACGCCTGCTGCCGCCCGCCCATCGAGCGGGACGACGCCTGGCACGCCGCCGCCCGCAAGGCCAAGCTGCTGTCCTGGCTGTCCCTGGGCTACATGGCCGCCGAGGGCGCGGTCGCCATCGTCGCCGCGGTGCTGGCCTCCTCGGTCGCGCTGCTCGGCTTCGGCCTGGACTCCGTGATCGAGGGCCTGGCCTCGGTGATCATCGTGTGGCGGTTCAGCGGCTCCCGGACCCTGTCCGAGGACGCCGAGGGCAAAGCCCAGAAGGCCGTGGCGGTCACCTTCTTCCTGCTCGCCCCGTACATCGCCTACGACGCGATCTCCACCCTGATCACGGGCGAGAAGCCGTCCACAAGCTGGCTCGGCATCGCCCTGTCGATGTCCTCACTGATCGTCATGCCGCTGCTCGGCCGGGCCAAGCGCCGCCTGGGCAAGATCCTGGACTCCGGCGCCACCTCCGGCGAGGGCACCCAGAACCTGCTGTGCGCCTACCTGGCCGCCGCCGTCCTGGTCGGCCTGCTCGCCAACACACTGTTCGGCCTGTGGTGGCTCGACCCCGTCGTCGGCCTCCTGGTGGCCGGCCTCGCGGTGCGCGAGGGCATCGAGGCATGGCGCGGCGAGGAGTGCGGCTGCTGAACCACCAGCTCCCACAACGCCCGAAGGGCGGCCCCAGCCACCCGGCCGGGGCCGCCCTTCGGGCGTTGGCGGGGACGTCAGCCAGCCACCGGCGCTTCCTCGGCCACTCGCTGCCCGATCACGGGGCTCCGGGCTCCGACCGGCCCGGAACCCGGCCTGGCGGGTCCACATCGGATCGTGGCGACCCTGGGACCCGAGGGCACCGACGCCCACTGCGAAGCCTTGCGCCACTTCGGCACCGTGCTGCTCGTCGACTCCTTCGAGTCGGCTGTGCGGACAGCTCTTGACGGTGGATGCCACGCGATGGTCGCCGCCGGCTACGGGGCGCTGACCTCGGGCATCCTGCCCCACCTGGCCACGCTGCCGGACACCCGCGTGGCCCTCAACAGCCGCCACCTCGCCCAGGCCCCGCACCCCGCAATCCCCCTCATCACCCCGGCCGAGATCACCGAGCACCGCCCGGACCTGATCGCCGGCTGCTTCGAGAGCGATGCCCGCAGCCGCACCTTCTGGACCCACGAGCACGTCGCCGCCGCCATCACCGAGCACCACCCGGCGTGCATCGAACTGTCCACCCTCAGCCCCGAGCGGCCGAGCAGTGGCACCGGGACATCACCACCCTCGGCGGCCTCCCCTGGGAGTGTCCCGTCACCGGCTCCCGCCCCGGCGCCAGGGCCGGCACCCTGTCCGCGTTCCTCTACGCGCCCACCCCGCACGAGGCAGCCGAACGCGCCCTGACCGCCTTCACCCGCCACCGCTACCAGTTCACCGTCCCGGGCCACCCGGCCCGTTTCAAGCCGATCTTCAACGCCTGGGGCGCCACGCTCCTCTACGCGGCAGGCGAGTTCGCCCGCGGCGACCACCGCACCGGACACAGCGGACACATCACCTCAGACCTCGACCTGATCCCCGTCGTCGCCACTCCGGCTGACGTGTCGGCTGCCCGGACCGCGGTGGAGCCGATCCTGTGGCGCCTCGCCGACGCCTTCCACATCGAGGCGACGGCCTCAACCTCGGCCCGGGCGCCTTCGGGCCGCCCGGCCCCGACGACGGCGACCCGCACACGGCGCTGGCTTGGGCGATCCAGCCCGTCACCTACTACCTGGCCAAGGCCACCGCCCAGAACCTGCCGACCAACCTACTCAAGGCCCGGTCCGCGGCGGTAGGGCTGGCCAACACCTTCGGCCTGAGGGAGGTGCGCGACAGCCTGGACAACCTCCCCGGCGCCCTGCGCAACCTGATCGCCGAACGCCGCATCGCCCCGCTCGACTCCACCGCCCGCTACCTCGACGCCCCCACCCACCCCGTCATCGCGCAGGCTGTCCGCGACGCCGTCTTCGTCGAGAACCAGGGCCTGCCGTTCGCTCTCTCGGCTGTCGCCGTGCTGCCGTCCATCCCGAACTGACCGACACGGCCAAGATCCTTTTCAGTGGCAGCGAGGGTTGTCCCGTCTCTTGTGTCCTGAACATGAAAGGGAGTTGGTTGTAGGACAGCTTCCAGGAATGGTGCTGTGCGGATGATGAAGGTTTTGGCCCTTCGGAGTCGCCCTGCGGGGGGGAGGCTCCAAACCACCTCATGCTGCGTTGGCTGAAGACCGTCGTGGTGAGCGATGAGGAAAAGGTGTCGTAAGAGGCGTCAGATGGGGACCGGGAAGACGAACGCAAGTGAATCGCTGCTGACGTGTCGAAAGACAGACAGATGACATCAGAACCGGGGTGTGAGACGAACTCCGGGATGAGCCTGGCGGGTGTTCGCCTATTGGCCAGGTGGTGTCCGGTATGTAGGCGACGTGAGTCCGGTCTGCGGCTTCCGCATGGAACAGGAGAAGGCAGGTCCGATACTGCCCGCCGCACAGCGGTGGGCGAGAGGGAGTGCCCCAAGCAGCGGACACTGCGAGGGGTCGAGTACCGACGCGGGTCCTGCTGGCGGACCGGCCCGTAGTAGCGGTGAAGCCCCTGTAACGGGGGTGGAGCGAAGGGGCCGGGTCGTTCGTGACTGTGTTGATCGCATCAACCGGATGTTCTCCGGGAGGAGTTCGATGGGCCAGTTGAAGTCTCAGGTCAAGCCGTTTGATATTTCGAAGTGGGAAGTCAAGGGGGCGTGGGAGGAAGTCAGGGCGAACAAGGGCGCTCCTGGGGTGGACGGGCAGAGCATCGCCGACTTCGAGAAGGACCTTCAGAACAATCTGTACAAGGTCTGGAACCGGACGTCGTCGGGCTCCTGCTTTCCGCCTCCGGTGCGCGCGGTGGTCATTCCCAAGTCGCACGGTGGAGGCCGTCTGGTTCGAACGCTATGCGGACGACGCGGTGCTGCACTGCGTCACCGAGCGCCAGGCCCGTGAGGTGCTGGCCGCGCTCACGGACAGGACGGTCGAGGTCGGGCTGCGTCTGCACCCGGACAGGACCCGGATCGTGTACTGCAAGAACGGATCCCGCCAAGGCTCCTACGAGCACGAGGCGTTCACGTTCCTCGGGTACACGTTCCGCGCCAGGCGAAACCGGGCTCGGCACGGCAGGCTCTTCCTGTCGTTCGAGCCGGCGGTCAGCCAGGACGCTCTGGCGAGGATCGGCCGGGAGGTGCGCTCCTGGCAGCTGCACACCCGCTCCGATCTTTCCTTCAATGAGCTCGCCCGATGGGTCAACCCCATGGTGGCGGGCTGGATCAACTACTTCGGCCGCTTCCGGCCGTGGGAGCTGCATCCCTTCTTGATGCGCATCAACGCCTACCTGGTGCGCTGGATCCGCCAGAAGTACAAGCGGCTCAAGGCCAAGCGGAAGGCCATCGCGAAACTGCGGGAGATCGCCCAGCGATATCCCTGCATGTTCGCGCACTGGCGCCTCACCGTGGACGCCTCGTCGGCGTACACCTGAATGTGCACAGGCGAGTACAGCCGAACGTGCACAGCGGTGGTGCCCGAGTTCCGTTGGTGGTTCGGCTTTGCCGGTCAGTTCTGCTCGGAGGCGAGGCGTGCCGCGCGGGTTGTGAGGTGGCGCCGTTCCGGTGTGCTGGTGGCGCGTCGGGCTGCCTCGCGATAGGCGTGGGCCGCTGCGTCGAGGTCGCCGAGCTGTTCCAGGAAGTGGGCGCGGGCGGCGAGCAGGCGGTGGTGGCGGGCCGTCCGTTTGTCGGATTCCAGTGCCGCCAGCAGGTCGAGCCCGGCAGCGGGTCCGTGCACCATGGCGACGGCTACCGCGCGGTTGAGGGTGACCATCGGGTTCGGTGCGAGGTGCTCCAGCAGGTCGTAGAGGGTGAGGATCTGCGGCCAGTCGGTGGCGTCGACGTGCTCGGCCTCGTCGTGGACGGCGGCGATGGCCGCCTGCAGTTGGTACGGGCCCACCTGTCCGCGGGGCAGGGTGCGGCTGATCAGGTCGAGGCCCTCCGCGACAAGTCGGCGGTTCCAACGGGCGCGGTCCTGCTCGGCCAGCGGCACCAGGTCGCCGTCGGGTCCGGTGCGGGCGGGGCGGCGCGCGTCGGTGAGCAGCATCAGGGCAAGCAGCCCGGCCGTTTCGGTGTGGTCGGGCAGAAGGCGGTGCAGCAGGTGGGTGAGCCGGATCGCCTCGGCCGACAGGGCCGGCGCGGTCAGGTCGGCGCCGTCGGTGGCGGTGTAGCCCTCGTTGAAGATCAGGTACAGCACGTGGAGCACCGCCTCCAGCCGTTCGGCCCGGTCGGCTGCCCTCGGCATGCACAGCGGGGTGGCGGAGGTTTTGACGGTTTGTTTGGCGCGGCTGATGCGCTGGGCCATGGTCGCCTCGGGGACGAGGAAGGCCGCGGCGATCTGGGCGGTGGTCAGGCCGCCGATCGCGCGCAGTGTCAGGGCGATCCGGCTGGGTTCGGACAGTGCCGGGTGGCAGCACAGGAACAGTAGCGCCAGGGAGTCGTCCCGGTCCGTGTCCGGTTCGGCGTCGGCGGCGCGGCTCAGCAGCTCGGCCTGCGGAGTGGCCAGGGCGATCCGGTCCTCGCGGCGCCGGCGCGCCTGCTCACTGCGGACCTGGTCGACCAGCCGGCGGGAAGCGACGGTGACCAGCCATCCCCGGGGATTGTCCGGCGTTCCCTCGGCGGGCCACTGGAGGGCGGCGGCCAGCAGCGCCTCCTGGACGGCGTCCTCGCATGTGTCGAAGACGCCGTACCGGCGGATGAGCGCGCCGAGGACCTGCGGCGCCAGTTCGCGCAGCAGGTCCTCGACGCCGGGCCTCTCGGTCACAGGTCCGTCGCGGCGTCGTGCAGCACCGGCCACAGCTCGACCGGCTCGATGTCCGCGAAGGGCATGTCGGCGGCGATCTCCTGCGCGCGCTCCAGGGACTCGCAGTCCAGCATGTAGAAGCTGGCGATGTACTCCTTGGTCTCCAGGTACGGCCCGTCGGTGACCGCCGGGACGCCGTCCTTTCGGCGCACCAGCTGCGCGTTGGCCGCGTCCGCCAGGCCGTAGGCGCCCAGCAGTTCACCGCTGTCGCGGTACTTCTTGTTGAACGCGTCCTGCTTGGCGATCGCCTCGGGCCAGGCATCGGCCGGGAAGGAGTCCCACTTGGCCTGGTTGCCGTAGATCATCGCAACGTACTTCATCAGGTGTCCCCTTGTGTCCCGCGCGCCCACTCGGCGCGCTTGCACCCCTCAGTCGGAGCCGGGCACAGGTCCTCGACATCCGGCACGAAACAATTCCGTCGGCTGTTCTTCCGAACCGTGGTGGCGGGCTGAACCGCCCGAACGGGACAAACGATCAACCTACCCGGCGCCCTCCGTCCAGGGACAGCCACCCGCACCGGTGCACGTTCGCGCGTACCCGACTGTGCAGATTGACCCGTACGCCGGCTACTGGGGCAACTACCACGCCGGGATCGTTGCCGGGCTATCTGGTGATACCTCCATCGCGCGGCATCGCCTCGACCAGGTCCTGGCCGAGGATGCCTTCGCGCCTTGGACGGTCCAAGCTCAGGACTGCGCCCGGCAACTCCACGGACTGGCAGGAGACTCCGAAGCCTTCCGGGACTGGGCGACGGCAGCCACCACCTCCTGCAGGCAGCGACTCAAGCTCCAGACGTGGGAGGCAGCAGCGATCAGCGGCAGCTACTGGAGCTGACTCGCGCGCCGAAGCTGCCGCGCTCGGTGAGAATCCCACCGCTTGCCGGGCTCGACCAGTGCCCCGTGTCCATCGATCCGGTCCCTGTCTCAGGTGATCCGGTCCGATTCGTCCGTCATCTCGGATGATCCGGTCTGGGCCGGCCGCGCCTGTTCCCGAGGCAGAGCCTGGTCGCCTCGCTGGATCCGTCGCGGCGCCCCGGACAACGGCCGGGGACCGGCCGGGGCGAGACTGCTCTCATGAGAGTCAGATGCCTGCAGATCATCCACCCCGCGGCCGACGTTCCGGTCGCGGAGTTCGACGGGATCCGGGTGGGCGGTGTCTACCCGGTTGCGGAGATGGTCGCATGCGACATCGATTGCCAGATTCGCGTGCTCGGCCCCGAGGTGCCCGATCCCGGACTGCTCTGGGACCCCGCCCACTTCGAGACAGTGGACACCCGAATACCACCTGGCTGGACCCTGGTCATCGACGGCGGCAGTACCCGCCTCGCGGACGCCCGTTGGCAGCGCCCCGGCTTCTGGGCCGACTACGGCCACGGCGACCCGCGGGCCCGGGCCGACTACGAGTACGTGAAGCGTGAACTCCTCGCCGCCGCCCCACCACCCGAGAACTGACCCCTGCGCCGGGGCGGGGGAGAGCGCGGCGGCGGTCGACCCCGACCATCGGGCCCTGTTGGACGCGGCCTTCGGTCCGCTCAGACGGGCGCTGCCGCTGTCGTAGCGCCATCGCTGCCGTAGCGCCGCCGTGGGCGCGAACGCGAACGCGGACGACGGGCGGCCGACAGGCCGAAGTGGCCTGCGGTCGACCGCCGTTCAGAAATCCCCGCGACTACTCGACGACGAGCGAGACCGGAATGTTGCCCTGGGCGGGTGTCGCAGGCGCCTTGGCCGGCCCCCCAATAGCCGCTGGCCGGGTTGTTCGACGGAAGGACATTCCACTCCAGGGACGTACCCGGGGAACGGGACATGGCCGCTCCGAGATCCGCCGGACCAAGGTAGCCACTGTCAACAACCTGCTTTTCCCCGGCGCCTGCCAGGCGGTCCAGGTCAAGCGCCGCCGCACCGACCGCAAGACCGGCAAGACCACCATCGCGACCATCTGCGCGGTCACCAGCCTGACCGCCGAACAGGCCACTCCCGCCCAGCTCGCGCAACTGATCCGGAACCACTGGAAGATCGAGGCCCTGCACCACGTCCGCGACACGACCTTCGCCGAGGACGCCTCCCAACTGCGGACCGGGAACGTCCCCCGCGCCATGGCGACCTGGCGCAATCTCGCTATTGGAGTCCTACGGCTGAGCGGCGTCAGGAACATTGCGGCCGGCCTCCGCCGCAACGCGCGCGACGCACGCCGCCCCCTCGCGCTCCTCGGCCTTGCGTGATCAGCTCTGGCGCCGAACCCGGTGACACGCGTGTGCCGTACAGGGAGACTGGCGATACACATATACGAGCAGTCGAAGGCCGAAGGGCAAAGAGTGGCACTGGCGAAGAAAGGGTCCCGCCGCATTGTCGTCGACGGCGTCGAGTACCGCTGGCGAGTGAGCAGGAAACCGTGCTGCGACTACGACGGCATCACCTTGGGTTACATGGTGGAGGACGCGGCCTGTCCCGGAACGACGCTCGTCGTGGAGACCGGTCGGCCGGCCGTGCTCGAACCGAACATGCTGCCGGCTGAGGTCGTCCTGCCGCGCGAAGTCGCCGCAGGTATTCGGGCCGGGCGGTCGAACGGCTGGACGCCCAGCTCCAACGGTTCGCCGTTCAAGCTGCACCTCTCCGCTGTCTGACCGGGACGTACCGAAAGAGGCGCGGCAGCGCGGGCGGGAAACCGGTCTCCCACGGGATCCGAGCGTGGCGGAGCCTGGCCACGTGCTACGACGAGACGCCCGACAACTGCATGGTGAGGCTCCAGCCGGGCCGCCCGGCTCGGTCGGCTTGCTCTCGCCGCCGCAGATCGGGCGGTGTGGACAGCGACGTCGTCGCTGTCCAACTGGCCGTTTCTGTGTCCGAGTTGCCCGCGCTTCGGTCGCGGGGGGGCGTTCGGGTCTGCGGTCAGCTCTCGACCCTGAAGGAGCGCGGGTGCGAGTTGAACCTGACCGAACGGCCGGCCGACACGCTGAACAGCGATCCGCCGGTGCAGTCCTCGCCCCAGTAGAAGCGGACCGTGCTGTCCGTCGCGTTGTTCACGCCTGACAGGGGCCCGTGCGCCTCCCTCGGGACGTCGTAGCAGCCGGGGGCCGGGTCGAGGTACGGCACGCCCGGGCCGCTGCCCGATCCGTCGGGGAAGATCACGTTGTAGAACGTCAGGGTGCCCGTGGCGGCCTGGGCGGACGTGGGGACGGCCACGGCCAGCGTCCCCGCGGCGATGAGGGTACCGATCGTCGTGACGAGGCGTCGCATGATGGGACCTCCGGTACGCCGGGCCGCTAGGTGCGACCCGTGATCGCAACCAACGGTAAGGTTGCGTACGCGAATCGTCACCGGCGTGAAGGGGTGCGAACGGCGCGCGAAGACGATGCCCCTGCCAGGTGAGAGCCCGACGGGGGCGCGGCCCCGTTGGGCCTCCGTGTTGCCGATGACCTGCGGGTGCTCCGAGTCGGGCATTGCGTTGAACCCTTCCTGCCGCCGCCGTGGCGCCCGCCCATCCGAATTCCTGATGCGCCCATAAGTGCGGCCGCCGCAAATGGATTAGGGATAGCGGATCCGGCGATAGTGATGACCGCGCGAACGCATCTCGGCCCGCTGGTGGACGCTCTTCGACTCGGCGGCGCATCGCTTCTGATTCGACGCGTTCCACGACGGCTGTGCAGCCCAGGAGTGCCGGGCTGACCGAAAGAATGTAGAGGGACGGAATTCAATGGCATCTGAAAGCCAGTCCGGTGACGTCGCTTCGTGGAGGCGCCCGGCGTGTGCGGCGGCCTGCCTGATCGGGATTGTCACCCCGCTCCTCGTATGGCCGTCCGCATTCGCGGCGGACGGCCCGCCCGACCTGCTGACGAACGGGAGCTTCGAGGAACCGTACATGAGTTCGGACAAGGGCTGGCAGGACTTCCCGGAGGGCGCGGTGCCGGGCTGGCGCGCGTCCGCCACGGACCACCTCATCGAGATCCGGAACGGGCAACTCCGGTACGGCAAGGTGCCGCCGGACAGCGGAAAGCAGTACGCCGAGCTCAACGCCAATGAGCCCTCGTCCCTCTACCAGGACGTGCGTACGATCCCCGGGTCGGTGATGCGCTGGAAGATCGCGCACCGCGGACGCCAGGGCGTGGACGTGATGCGGGTGAGGATCGGCGCCCCGACCGGTGAGTTGGTCGCCCAGGTCCCGGAGAAGGCGAAGAGCCCGGACCTCGCCGACGGAAAGACGGCCTGGGGGCATTACGAGGGGTTCTACACCGTCCCCGAGGGGCAGACGGTGACACGCTTCGCGGCCGCGTCGGTCTCCACGTTCGGCAACGACCCGAGGCGGGGCAACCTCGTGGACTCCCTGTCGTTCGTCACCGGACCGGTCGTGAGCGTCACGAAGACGGTGGCGGGAGCACAGGACCAGCGCGGCGTGGCCGTCGGTGATGAGCTGACCTACACGGTGAAGGCCGTCTGGCCCGCACCGGTGCTTTCCTCTTGTCGCTCGTCCTGTACGTCCCGGTGGGCAGAACCGACGTCCGGGTCCGCGCCAGGTTCGGCGCGGGTGCGCCGGCCGACGCCATCCGGCTTGAGGTCAAGGGCGTGAACATCGATCCCACCGTGCCCGTGGGGGCCGCCTCGCGCATCGCCCGATCGAAGATCGTCCGAGGTGGCGCCCACGGCGTCGCCGGCTGAACTGCCGAGGCAAAGTCTGATGTGAATTCAGATCTGTGATCACACAGGCGGTTTGGCCCCTGGTCTGGACGCCGACCCGGCCGCCGCACCGCCGTCGCATCCCGGGCCGGACCGCCGCCCGCGGGTGCCCGGTGCGGGCGCCGGCGGGCGGAGGTCGTCGTCCAGGCGTTCAGCCCGTTATGGGGTTGAACATCGGCACCGCGGTGCAGGGGCGGTCACTGGTCCAGCCCGTAGTAGAGGGCGAAGTACTCCGTCACCTGCTCGGTGTACGGCAGCAGGCCGGGCAGTTGGGTGGTCAGCGCCTCCTGGACGGCGGCGGCCAGCTCGACCCGGTCGGTGGTGTGGTCGCGGACGTACGGGTCGATCCGGCGGATCAGCTCGTAGTTGCTGGAGATGTCCTCCTTGGCCATCGACCTGTCCAGGGCGGACGCGCCCGCGCCGGGTTCGGCGGCCAGCTTGCGGCTGACGTAGGTGACGCGGTGCAGCACCCGCCAGCACGGCGGCCGCTTGTCGGACTGCTGGGCCTGGCGCAGCGCGGCGGCGTGCGCGCTGTCTCCGCCGAGCCAGAGCGGGTCCACCACCTTGCCGTAGAAGTCCTCGAAGTTCTGGGTGTCGGTGTCCAGGTAGAAGGTCATGAATCGGTAGGCGTCCACCCGGCCCGGGACCTCGATCGCCGCGCCCGTCTCCTTGTCGTACTCCGGGTCCCCGGTGGCGTTGTACTTCTGCAGGTCGCCCGGCACGTCGCAGGTGATGTTGAGGCTGAACGAGCGGGTCGACTCCTTGCCGCGCGAGCGGGTCACGGCGATGCCGCCGCCGACCGAGGCGTCGAACTGCACGTTGGCCCCGATGCCGAAGACCTTCACTCCGCCGCCCACCGAGCCGCCCAGCGAGCCGGAGAGCTGGTAGCTGCCGGAGGTGACCTCGGTGACGGAGTCCATGGTCTCGGTGGTCTCGGCGAAGAAGCCGCCGTCGGCCGACCAGACGTAGGTGTTGACCAGGCTGCGCTTGGCGTGCGCGTCGGTCGGCTTGGCCTTCCCGCCGCGCTGCGCCGGGTCCTTGATCGGGCCGACGAAGCCGGAGAGCACCTGCCGGGCCCGCTCGGCCGTGGGGTCGGCGTGGTGGGTCTCGGTGGAGACGGCGTCGTAGAAGGTCTGGAGGCGCTGCTGGTCCTCGATGATCCGCCGCTTGAGGGCATAGGCCTCGCGCGGCTTGAAGTAGCTCAGCTCTCCGCCCGGGGGCAGGTCCTGGTACTCCTCCTCCATCACCTGGCTGCCGTTCTCGTCCTGGCCGACCGAGCCGTCGAGGCTGCCCTGCTTGGTGTAGCGGGGGTTGATCGGGAAGGGGATGAGGTTCCAGTCGCGCGGGATGTCGGGGTTGGGCATCATCCGGTAGCAGACCAGCGCCCGGTTGTGGGCGAGCCGCAGCGCGAAGACGTCGGCCGTCTCGGACTGCACCAGGGCGTAGCCGGTGTTGGAGGGGACGAAGCGGCGCCCGTTGTCCTTGTTGAGCTGTTTGGTGGTGTCCGGCGTCTCCCAGCCGCCGGAGAGGCCGACGGCCGTCAGCCGGCCGGTTTGCCAGCCCTGGGAGACCTCGGTCTCGTCGCCCCAGGCGTTGGCGAACTCCGTCTTCGCCCGCACGCCCCAGTCGAAGCCGCCCTCGATGATGGGCTTGGCGATGCCGAAGCCGAGCGGTGCGCTGATCAGCAGTGAGTCGGCCGAGGCCTCGTTGTTCACCGCGAGCTCCATGGCGGCCGTGATGCTGCGCTCGCGGCTGGAGGAGAGCGTGTTGACCACGCTGTCGGCCCGCTCGAACTCCACCTTGGTGGCGTCGATGTAGCTGAACAGCTTGGGGCTCTTGCTGGCGATCAGGTTCTCCGAGGGCACCGGCGGGGCGCCCTCGATGTACCCGGTGATCTGCGGGTCGAACTGCACCTGGGCGACCCACTCCGAGACCAGGTCGCCGACCTTGTATCCGGTGACCAGGTGCCAGGCGCCGTCCCGCACGTAGGCGTACACCCGCTTGAGCGCGCCGCTGCTGCGCCCGTAGTGGTCCCGCTGGAGGTCGGCGTACTCCTGCACGGCGGGGGCGCTCTGAATGGTGGCCAGGTAGGTGCTGGGCGTCTTGACGAAGACGGGTTGCACCTCGGCCACGTCCCCGGAGACCGGTGCGGTGGAGAGCACGGGCGTGGGGCGCTTGGTGGCGTCGTCGGCCAGCGTGAGGTGCAGACCGCGCGGGCCGCTGTCGGTGACCAGCGTGGAGTCCGCCTCGGTGGAGGCGTCGTCGAAGGAGTACGCGGCGATCAGGTCCTCACGCTCGCCCCGCAGGCGCCCGAAGAGGTTGTCGAGGACGTTCTCCTCCGTCCGGACGGTGCGCCAGATCCGCACCTCCTCCAACTCGCCCCGGTACAACTGCTGCGGGGCGCCCCGCTTGCCGTCGACCGACGGGTACCGGCCGCCGAGGCTGAACTGCCGGCCGCCGCCGTAGTCCGCGAAGCCCTCCTGGTCCGCCGTACGCGGCTTCACCACCACCGGGCGGCCGTTCAGGTAGACCCGGAAGGTCGAGCCGAGCGGGTCTGGGTTCTTGGTCCAGGTCGCGCCGTGCAGGCGCAGGGGGTGTGAGCCGGTCTCGTCGGCCGCGGTGTTGCCCTCGTTCTCCTCGAAGCGCCAGTGCGCGACCAGGCCCTCGTCCCCCCGCGCGCCGCTGCCGAGCCGGGCCTTGTCCCGGGCGAGGTTCCACAGCCGCACCTCGCTCACCGTGCCGGTCAGGTGCCGCGGATCGGCGCCCGACCAGCCGCAGCCGAGCTCCAGCGGGCCGCTGGACCTGGCCGGAACCAGGTCGTGGTCGCGCAGCTCGCCTGCCGCCTCGCCGTCGATGTAGAACGCGATGTCGTACCACTTGTCCAGCAGCATCGAGTCGACCACGTCCACCTCACGGCTGACCGGCTTGCCGTCCTCGGTGTACGAGATGGTCTTCTTGCCCTTGGTCTCCACGAGCTGCCGCCCGGCCTTGCGGACCACCGCGACCCGGTGCGCGGTACCCGCGGTGAGGGTGCCGGCGGAGACGTGGGTGCGCACGGTGCCGTCGGCGAGTTCGACGCTGTGCACCAGGTGACCGGTCTCGTCCACGCCGAGCTGGAAGGGCACGCCGTGCTCCCGGCCGCCCCGTAGGCGGCCCTTGGAGATCAGGCCCTGGTAGCCGTCCTTGAAGCCGTCGACCCGGACGTGCACCTCGACGGTGCAGTCCCCCGTGAGGTCGAGCGCGTCACCGTGCTCGGCCACGGCCGAGGAGCGTCCGGCGAAACGCAGCGCCCAGGACTGCTCGAAGCCGGCGGCGAGGTGCGTCCACTCGCCGTCCGGCACCGTCTCCTCGGTGGTCACCTGCTGGTCGCCGACCCCGACCAGGACCGGGCGGCCGCCGACGGTCGCCGTTCCGAGCGCCAGGGCGTACGAACCGAGTTCGGGGTGGCTGAAGTTGACGATCCGGGCGAGTTCGGTGCTCGCGGCGGGCCTGACCCAGGCCTCCAGGGTCAGGTCGTCCGGCGCCGCGGCTCCCGGCACCGCCGCGACCGGGCAGTCCAGCGGTTCGGCCCCGTCCTTGAACTCCCAGGACCGGCCCGGGGTGTCGCCCCACCAGCGGTTGGGCTTGATGCCCGCCAGGTCGGTCGCGGTCCCGTTCGCCAGGGTGCCGGTGCGGTGGGTGTACGTGGCCTCCACCAGCCGGGAGCCGAAGGCCTTGGTCGCGCCCGCCCGGCTGAGCGTCACCAGCCTGGGCGTGTGTTCGGCGGTCGTGACGGCGCGCCCGGCCGCCTCCGGGACGTCCTTCGGGCCGTACCCGACGGTGAGTTCGGTCGTCCCGGCCTCCGCCTCCGCGGTCGTCAGGTAGGGCTGCTCGCCGACCAGCAGCAGCGTGCCCGCCGCCAGTGCCCGGACGGTCCCGGCTTCCAGGGTCAGCGTGCCGCCCGCCAGCGTCTTGACCGTGCCGACGGCCTGCGGCGTCTCGCGTACCCCGTTGAGCGCGTCGGCGGCCAGGCCCACGTCGCGGGGCAGCAGGTCCCAGACCTCCTGGTCGGTCACGGTGCTGCCGTCGGCGGCGGTCTCGGTCAGGGTGAGCTTGCACCGGTCCGGACTGGTGGTGGCCTCGACGGTGGCCGTCACCCGGGCCAGGTCGGTGCTCGGGTCACCGGCCGTGAGCAGCAGCTGCACGCTGCCGCCCGCCGCCAGCTGCTTGACCGAGCGGCCCACCGAGGTGTCGTAGTAGGCGGCGGTGAACCTGTCGTCGCCGTCCCGGAAGTAGAGCCCCAGCTGGCCGGAGCCGCTGTCGAGCAGGTACGGCGTGTCCCGGGTGGTGGCGAAGCTCAGCAGGGCGCCCGCCCGGCCCAGACCGGACCTGTCACGGCCCAGGCTCGGCATCGCGAGGCTGAGCGTGCTGCGGCCGGAGGTGCCGCCGGTGGCCTGGCCGAGTTCGGCCTCCTTGTCCTCCAGCCTGCGCCTGGCGGCGTCGTAGGCCGCCTGGAGCCCGCCCTCGCCGTCCACGTCCCGGGCGATCCGCAGGCGCTCCTGCAAGACCAGGTACTCGCCGTGGGCCTCGTTCACCGCCGCGTCCGGGTCGCCGACGCGGACGGCCTTCATGACGGTGAGCAACCCGTCGGGGCCGCACAGGAGCGCCGGGTTGCCCTCCTTCGCCTTCGGATCGGCACCGACGTTCTTGGTGGGACTGTGGGTGGTCAGGGCGTAACCGTCCCCGTCCCGCTTGAGGAGCAGGGTGCTCGCACCGCTCCTTGACGGTGTCAGACGCAGGGGGGTCGTCTCCTCCGCCTCAGTCCCACAATGGCCGAGGAGCCACTGCTGGCTCCCCACGTGCCTCAGCGCCCCGATGGTCCAGCCCTTGCGGATCGTCACGCCGGACGTCACGAACTGCCACTGGGCCGTCGCGTCGGTCACCCCGGGGGCAAAGGTCAGCACCCTCCTGGTCCAGGTGGTCGGCGCGGCGGCCACCAGGTTGCCCCGCTTGGCGCCGTCCTCGTCACCGCCAGAGGAGAAGCGGATCAGGACAGTGCCGCTGTCGAGGACGAGGCCGGCCTTCTCCGCCTTCTTGCGCTTCGCCTTCGCATCGGTCCAGGCCCGCTCTGCCGACTGGGACGCCCTCTCCAGCTGGTTCCAGCGGGCCAGGTCCTTCCTGGCCCGGTCCAGCGCGGCCTTGGCCTGTGCCTCCTCCTTCCTGAGCTCGGCGACCTCGGTCGTCAGGGTGTTGACCTGCGCGGCGTCCACCGGCTTGGCGGTGGCGCCCACTTCGTCCAGGTCCAGGGCGTCGGGGAGCTGCGCGAGCCGGCCGTCCCGGGCCACGGCGAGGTCCAGGGTGGCGACCTTGGGCGCCGGCTCGCCGTCCTTGGCGGACGACCAGGCCACCAGCACGCGGGCCTGCTTCTTCGCCGGCGCGGGCTGCTGGGCGTGCCCGGCGGGCGCGTCCTCCTGCTGGTGGTAGAGCAGGGCGGAGAGCCCGGAGGAGACGGTGCGGCCGGACAGCGCGAAGCTCTCCCGCCGCATCCCCGGGTGGTCGCCGATCGGCGCCTCGGAGGTCACCCAGCTCACTCCGCCGGTCAGCGTGCCGTGCGCCGACCGCTGCGTGGCGTCGAGCACCCGGGTGCCCGAGCCGGCGTCGAAGCGGTAGTAGCCCGTCAGGCCCGGTTCGTCGCCGACCAGCCGGTAGGAGCGGCCCTCGGCCAGCTCGGCCGGCTTGTGGGCGCGGTCCCAGATCCGGATCTCGTCGATCACCCCGCGGTAGCAGCCCCCGGCCTTACCGCCGACCTCCTGGGCGCCGACCGTCAGCCGCGTCCGCTCGCCCTTGCCCGGCGGGAGCTCGCCCGCCGTGCCCGCGACCCCGTTCACGTACAGGGTGGCGCTGGTGCCGTCGTGCACCACGGCCACGTGGGTGTAGACCCCTTCACCCGTCGGCACCTCGACCGCGGAGGCCACCTCGGTCTTCGTGCCGTCCGCGTCGTGCTGCACGGCCACCTTGCCGTCGTCCCGCAGCTCCAGCCGCCAGCGCTCGGGCGTGGTCGAGGCCTTGGCGTCGGGAGCCGTCCCGGTGGCGGACAGCAGTGTGCTGCCCCAGGCCTGCGGGCTGAGCCACAGCTCCACGGTGTACGGGCCCGCGCCGAGCGGCAGCGGCTTCGTGGTGTCCACCGCGAGCAGGCCGTCGACGCCGTCGAAGGAGAGCGCCGTCTCGGCGAAGCCCTCCCGGCGTTCGGCGGGCACCAGGTCCTTGCCCGTGAAGGGGCACCTGCCCGGCTTCCGCTCCAGCACGGCGTCGCGGTACCTGGCGTCGGGGCTGGTGTAGAGCCGCGAGCCCTGGGTGTGGAACAGCCCGTCCTTGCCCTGCTCGACGTTGACCGCGTCGATCAGCCCGGCCTCGGGCTTGTCGACGAAGAACTGCCAGCGGCGCAGGCCACCGACCTCGGTCGGCAGCAGCACCGTCGCGAAGCGGCCGCCGGTCACCTTGCCCAGGAACCCGAGCTCCAGTGTGGGCTCGTGGAAGACCCGCCCGTCCATGTCGCTGGTGCCCAGGCTGTCCTTGGCCGAGTCCGGGATCGTCCGGTGGCGGCTGCGCCGGTAGCGCACCTCGGGTACCGGCAGCAGCTTCGCGCCCGCCACGATGAACCGGTCGCAGAGCAGCGCGTCGACCGCCAGGCCGGCCTTCTGCCCGTCCACCAGCTGGAGCCGGTCGCTGGTCGGGTCCGAGGTGTACGTCCCCTCACCGGTGCGCAGCAGCGCGTCCTCGTGGCCGACCGCCACCGACTGGCGGAAGACGTAGAGGTACTTGCCGTCCGAGAGCGCCTGGAACGGCACCTCGGCGGTGAGGCGGGCGGTGCTGGAGAGGAAGGCGTCCGTCTCCTCCGGGCTCAGCAGCTCGTCCGCAGGTGCCTCCGTCCGGGTGCCCCGTCGTACGGCGGGCAGCCGGGTGGCGCCCAGCACGGCGAAGCCGACCTTGGCGATCTCGCTGGGGAAGCGCAGCTCGCTCGGGTCGTCCGCCCAGTGCAGCACGTCGAGTTGGCTCGGCTCCGCCTGCGGGTCCTTCAGCGCCTTCGCGGTACCGGCGGGCACGCTGTCCAGATCCAGCACGCTGTAGTGGATGCGGCGGTCGGCGGCCAGCGCCAGGGCCACCGTGGTACCCGCGTGACGCACCAACGTGGTGTGCAGGTACCGGCGATCGCTGTAGACCTTGGTACGGGACGTGTCGGGGGACAACGTTTCCTCACTTCCGGTTCGAGGGCCCGTCCGGGCACGACGACGCACCCGGGCCCGTCGATTCCCCCGGGGGAGCAGCGCGTCCGCCTGACGGCGTGGCGAAGGAGCAAGATCGGCTCGCTACCGCCCCATACTCACCGGGAAGTTCACCCACCGGGACGCCCTGCGTGCACGTACACCTGATCGAGTGAACATTCGCATACCAACCCCAACTTCTGGGTATTGACGGCCGCCACCCCGATCGGCCTCGGCGGCACGGTCTGCGAACACCCGGTCGGCCCGCAGCCTGAACGAAAGGCCCCCGGGGCGGGAGTGGGGTTCCCGACCCGGGGGCCCGTGGTGCGTCCGGCTGGTCAGGACGCTGTGGCAGCGTCGATCAGCGGTCGGTGGCAGGCCACCGTGCGGCCTGGTGCCACCTCCCGCAGCTGCGGTTCCTCGGTGGCGCAGCGGGTGTCGGCCAGGGGGCAGCGGGTGCGGAAGCGGCAGCCGCTGGGCGGGGCGAGGGGGGAGGGCGGGTCGGTGGGGAGGAGGCCGGTGTCGCGCAGCGGGCGGCCGGGTTCGGGGACGGCGGCGAGCAGGGCGGCGGTGTAGGGGTGGGCCGGGGCGGCGAGGACGGCTTCGGTGGGGCCGCGTTCGCAGATGCGGCCGAGTTGGAGCACGGCCACCTCGTCGCTCACCGCGCGGACCACGCCGAGGTCGTGGGAGATGAAGAGGCCGGCCAGTCCGCGTTCCTCGGTGAGCCCGCGCAGCAGGTTGAGCACGGTGGCCTGGGCCGAGACGTCGAGGGCGGAGACCGCCTCGTCGGCGATCAGGACGCGCGGTCCGGCGGCCAGGGCCCGGGCGATGGCGACGCGTTGGGCCTGCCCGCCGGAGAGCTGGTGGGGGCGGCGGTCGCCGAACAGGGCGGGCGGCAGGCCGACGGCCGACAGCTGCTCGGTGACGACCTGCTCGCGGTCGCGGGCCGGGTCGGGATGGGCGTCGAGGGGTTCGGCGACCAGGTCGCGGACCCGGCGGTGCGGGTTGAGGGAGGAGAGCGGGTCCTGGAACACCATCTGGAGGCGGGGCCGGACGGCCCGCAGGGCGCGCGGGGAGAGGGTGGCGAGGTCGGTGCCGTCGAGGGTGACGGTGCCGGTGGTGGGCGGGGGCAGCCGCAGCAGGGCCTTGGCGATGCTGCTCTTGCCGGAGCCGGACTCGCCGACCAGGGCGAGGGTGCGGCGCGGGTGGAGGGCCAGGTCGACGCCGCTGACGGCGTGCAGCGGGCCGGAGCGGGTGCGGTGGACGACGCTGAGGCCGGTGGCCTCCAGGACGGCCGTTCCGGGGGCGGTGGCTTCGGGGGTGACGGCTGCGGGGGCAGCGGCGTCGGGGGCGGTGGTCACGCCGCGGGCTCCAGTTCGTCGGGCGAGGAATCGGGCGAGGAATCGGGGGAAGGCGAGGACGAAGGCGCGTCAGACGGCGCGGTGAGCGGGAAGTGGCAGGCGGCGGTGTGGCCGTCCGCCGCGGTGTGGGTGGGGGGCGCGGTCGTGGTGCAGAGGTCCGTCGCCAGTTCGCAGCGCGGGGCGAAGGGGCAGCCGGGGGTGGGCCGGGTGAGGTCGGGCGGCGAGCCGGGGATCGCGGGCAGGGTGCGGCGCAGCGGGCCGGTGACCCGCGGTACGGAGCGCAGCAGGGCCGCGGTGTAGGGGTGGCGGGGGTGGCGGGTGACGGCCTCGGTGGGGCCGGTCTCCACGATCCGGCCGCCGTACATGACGGCGATCCGGCGGGCCCGCCCGTACAGCAGGCCGATGTCGTGGGTGATCAGCAGGGTGGCGAGGCCGCGGCTGCGCCGGTGCTGGTCGAGCAGGTCGAGGACGGTGCGCTGGACGGTGACGTCGAGGGCGGTGGTGGGTTCGTCGGCGAGCAGCAGGGCGGGTTCGCCGGCCAGGGCGGCGGCGATGCCGACGCGCTGGCGCAGGCCGCCGGAGAGCTCGTGCGGGTGGGCGCGGGCCCGCCGGGCGGGGTCGGGGACGTCGACGGCGGCGAGCAACTCGGTGGCGGTGCGCAGCCGTTCGCGCCGGGAGAGCCGGCGCCGGTTGGTGAGGGACTCGGTGACCTGGTCGGCGATCCGGACCACCGGGTTGAGCGAGGTCATCGGGTCCTGGTGGACCATGGCGATGCCGGTGCCGAGCAGTTCGGCGCGGCGGGTGCGGGAGGCGGCGAGCAGGTCCTCGCCGTTCAGTCGGATCTCGCCGGTGGCGACGGCCCTGGTGGTGCGGGACTCGACGCCGAGGACGGCGCGGGCGAGCACGGACTTGCCGGAGCCGGACTCGCCGACCACGCCGAGGCACTCGCCGGCCGCGATGGTGAGGCTGACGCCGTGCAGGACGTGTAGGGCGCGGCCGTCGGGGGTGTGCAGGACGGTGTCCAGCGAGCGGACGTCGAGCACCGGGACGTCGAGGGCAGGTTCGTCGAGCGCCGGGACGGCAAGGGCAGGGGAGTCGAGGTCGGGGGCGGAGGTCATCCGCGCGCTCCCTTCGGGCCGGCGGGGCCACCCGAACGCAGGTGCTCCCCGAGGTAGTTGAGGGCGAGGACGGTCAGGCAGAGCACGGCCGCGGGTGCCAGCGAGATCCACGGCGCGCTGCCGAGGGCCGTGCGCCCCTCGGCGATGATGCCGCCCCAGGAGGGCTCCGGCGGGCGCAGTCCGAAGCCGAGGAAGCTGAGCGAGCCCTCGGCGACGATGGCGACGGTGGTGGCGGTGAAGGCGAAGGTGAGGGCGGCCGGCACGACGTGCGGGACGATGTCGCGGCGCAGGATGCGCAGCGGGGCGGTGCCGAGCATGCGGGCGGCCTGGACGAAGCCGCGCTCGCTGAGCGAGAGCACGACGGCGCGCACCACCCGGGTGAAGTGCGGGACGGTGAACAGCCCGATCAGCGTGCCGATCACGGTGAGGCTGGGGCCGCGCAGCGAGACCACGATCATCACCAGGATCAGGCTGGGTACGGACATCAGCAGGTCGGTCGCGAAGCCGATCGCCTTGTCGAGCGTGCCGCGGAACCAGCCGGCGGCGAGGCCGAGCGTTCCGCCGCCGAGCAGGCCGACCAGGATGGTGAGGGCGGCGACGGTGAAGGAGGCGCGGGCGCCGGCGACGGTGCGCTGCAGGACGTCCCGTCCGGCGCTGTCGGTGCCCAGCCAGTGGCCGGGGCCGGGGGCGGCGGCGGGGTGGGCGAAGTCGCCGTGCAGCGGGTCGAAGCCGGGCAGCAGGGGCAGCAGCAGGGCGGCGAGGGCGACCACGGCCAGCCAGGCCCCGGCGGCGAGCACGCCGGCGGGGGGCCGGCGGCGGGTGGTGCGCGCCGGGGCCGTCTCGACGGTCACGGCGGTCACGGCGGTGGTCTCAGCGGTGCTCATGGGCGATCCTCGGGTCGATTGTGCGGTACAGCAGGTCGACCGCGAAGGTGGCCGCGACCACGCCGACGGCGCTGACCACCACCACGGCCTGGACGACGGGGAAGTCCCGGCCGGAGATGGCCCCGGCGGCCAGGCTGCCGACGCCGGGCACCGCGAACAGCGACTCGACCAGCACCGAGCCGCCCAGCGAGGTGCCGATGCCGATGCCGACCAGGGTGACCAGCGGCAGGCTGGAGGGCCGCAGGGCGCGGCGCAGCAGCAGCCGGGTGGTGCCCATGCCGCGGCTGCGGGCGGCGGCGATGTACGGCTGGTCGAGGGTGTCGAGCAGTTGTCCGCGCAGGGTGCGGGTGAACACGGCGGCCTCGGTGAGGCCGAGGGTGAGGGCGGGCAGCACCAGGTGGCGCAGGTTCTCGGCCGGGTCCTCGGTGAACGGGGTCCAGCCGGTGGCGGGCAGGACGCGCAGTTGGACGGCGGCGATCCAGATGAGCAGCAGGCCGAGGGCGAAGCCGGGGACGGCGAGCCAGCCGAAGGTGCCGGCGGTGGCGATCCGGTCGAAGGTGCCGCCGGGGCGCCAGGCGGAGAGCAGGGCGACGGGCACGGCCAGGGCGAGTGCCACCAGCTGGGCGGCGAGGAAGAGTTCGAGGGTGACGGGGATGCGGTCGGCGAGTTCGGTGGTGACGGCGGCTCCGGTGGACAGCGAGTGGCCGAGGTCGCCGTGCAGGGCGTCGGCGATCCACTGCCAGGTGGCGGCGAGCAGGTTGCGGTCCAGGCCGAGCCCGGCCTCGTAGGCGGAGATCTGCTCGGGGGTGGCGGTGGGGCCGAGGGCGGCGACGGCGGGGGAGCCCGGCATCAGGTGGGGCAGGTACAGGGCGGCGACGGTGACCAGCAGCAGCACGGCCGCGGCGCGGCCGAGTCGCCCGCCGTGGCGCAGCGCGGTGCGGGTGCGGGGGGTCATCGCTTCACCCACAGGGGGGCGGGGGAGACGTTGAGGACGGTGCGCTTGGACAGGTCGGGCAGTCCGCCGACCTTGGCGGAGCCGAGGAATCCGACGGTGTTCTCGGTGAGGAAGGCCATCGGCACCTCGCTGACGACCCGCCGGGCGGCCTGCTGGTAGGCGGCCGCACGCTTGGCGGTGTCGGTCGAGGCGCGGCCCTCGGCGATCGTCTTCGAGGTCTCCGGGTCGGACCAACTCATGAAGTTGTACGGCGAGTTGGGCAGGTAGAGGCTGGTGAGCGCGGTGTCGGTGTCGCCGAACATGCTGGTGGGGAAGTCGATCACCTGGAACTTGCGCTGGAGCATCGCGGTGCCCAGGCCCGTGGCGTCGAGCGGCTTGATGGTCACCTTGATCCCGGCCTCGCCGAGCATCTGCTGGATCACGGTGGCGCGCTGCTGGCCCTCGGGGCGGCTGTCGACGAGGTAGTCGAAGGCGAGGTCGGGGTGGCCGGACTCGGCGAGCAGCGCCCGGGCCTTGGCCGCGTCGTGGGCCGGGTACCCGGGGGCGGTGCGGTACGGGGAGCGGGAGCCGATCGGGCCGTCCGAGACGGCGCCCTGGTCGAGGGAGACGACCTTCTCCAGGGCCTCGCGGTCGATCGCATACTGCACGGCCCGGCGGACCCGCACGTCGTCGAAGGGCGCCGACGTGGTGTTGAAGACGATGGTGGTGGTGCCGCCGGGCCCGGTGGCGCTGCGCAGCCCGTCGGCGGCGGCCTGCTTGAGCTGGCCGGGCGTCTCGGTCCAGATCAGGTCGGTGTCGCCGGAGCGCAGCGACTGGTAGCGGCTGTCGGTGTCGGTGAGCACCCGGTAGACGAGCTTGTCGGCGTGGCCCTTGGCGCCCCAGTACGCGGGGTTGCGGGTGAGGGTGACGGAAACTCCGGGCTGCACGCTCTCCACGGTGTACGGGCCGGAGCCGACGGCGGGGGAGTCGCCGGCCGGGGCCTCGGAGACGTAGCCGAGGGAGCGGGTGAACAGGTTGGGGAAGGCGGCGTCGGGCGCCTTGAGGGTGAAGGTGAGGGTGGTCGGGCCGGAGACGGTGGTGGCGCCGATGGTGGCTGCGTCGATGGCGCAGGCGCATTTGCTCTCCGGCTTGGCGAGCCGGGTGACGTGGTCGGCGACGGCCTGGGCGTCCAGCGGCTTGCCGTCGCTGAACTTCACGCCCTCGTGCAGGTCGAGGGTCCAGACCGTGGCGTCCGCGTTGGGGGTGAAGGACTTGGCGAGGTAGGGCTGGACGGCGCCGTTGTCGCCGTTGACCATCAGCGGGTCGTACAGGGCGTTGGCGAGGACCATCATCGGCATCGAGGTCAGGGTGCCGTCGGCCGGGTCGAGCTTGGCGAACGGCCGGTCCAGGCCGATCTTGAGCGTGCCGCCGTCCACGGCCGGCCCGTCGTTCGCCGCGCCGGTGTTTCCGGCGCCGGCGCCGGAGAGCGCGTCGTCGGAGGCGGAGCAGGCGGTGAGGGTGAGCGCGGCCGTGCAGGCCGCCGCTACCAGGAGGTGGGTGTGCCGCTTCATGGTTCCTCGGTTCGGGGGAGGGGGGAGGGGAGCGGGGGCGGCCTGGGGGAGTGCGGCCGCCGACGCCCCACACCATTCCGGAAGTGGCAGTACTGCCAAAAGGCAGTTGTGCAAATTTCAGATGACGAGACCCGGAAGAGTCGGCACTCGCCTTGAGCGAGCACGGTCGGACGTGATTCGGTACTGACAGCCGCCCCCTCGGCGGCCCCATCCACACTCAACTCACCGAGAGGAAACGGAAGAACCATGCAGGGGACGGACACCGCGGCGGAGCAGGGCATGCGCGACCGCAAGAAGGCGCGCACCCGCGACAGCATCCGCACCGCGGCACTCGACCTCTTCGAGGAGCAGGGCTTCGAGCGCACCACCGTGGACCAGATCTGCCGCCGCGCCGACATCGCCCACCGCACGTTCTTCCGCTACTACCCGGCCAAGGAGGCGCTGCTGTTCGGCTGGGACTTCGGCCAGGCCATCCTCGACGCATTCGCCGCCGCCCCCGCCGAACTCCCGCTCTGGGCCGCGCTCGACCACGCGCTGACCGCTACCGGCGGCCGGCTCGAAGAGCCCGTCGAGCACACCGAGCGCCGCCGCCGGCTGCGCCGGAGCCTGATCGAGGTGCAGGGTTCCGTGCACAACTACGCCGTGGTCGTGATCGACGGCTTCACCGAACGCACCGTCACCATCGCGGCCGAGCGGCTCGGCGTCGACCCGGCCACCGACCTGCGTCCGACCGCGCTCGGCGCGCAGTTCGGCGGCATGGTGCGCCACCACGTCCTGATCGCGTCCGAGACCGGCACGGTGGCCGAATGGCGCCAGGCCTACCGGGACGTGCTCGACACCGCCGGCTGACCCGAGCCGACAGCCCCGCACCTCTACACCCCGTCACCGCGACACCCCTGGGCGATGCCGCCGGCCGTCCGGACGGCACCGCACGCCCTTTTCCGCCCCCCTCCCCCCCCTTCGCGCGGCCCGCCGCGTACCTTCACCACCTGCTTCGCACTTCCTGAAAGGCCCCCGCATGTCCCTGGTCAACTTCCGCGACCCCGCAGCGCTCGCCGACCCCGCGAGCCGGTGGATCCGCCCCGGCACCCTGTTCCGCTCCGCCCAGCCCTTCCCCGCCGCCGACGAGGCCGTCGTCGCCCAGCTGCGCGAGCACGGCATCACCACCGTCGTCGACCTGCGGGGCGAGTCCGAGAGCCGCCCCGAGGACTGGGCCGCCGCCGAGGCCGCCGGCATCGCCGTCGTCCCCGCCCGGATCGAGCCGACCAACGACGAGCTGGCGCAGGCCATGCGGGCCATGACCACCGCGGAGGACCTCGGCGCCTTCTACCTGCTGATGGCCGAGTCCGCGCCGCAGGGGCTGGCCGCCGCCGTCGAGGCCGCCGTCCGCCCGGGCGGCGTGCTGGTGCACTGCGCGGCCGGCAAGGACCGCACCGGGCTGCTCACCGCGCTGCTGCTGGAGCTGCTCGGGGTGCCCGCCGAGGAGATCGTCGCCGACTACGCCCGGACCAACGAGGCGATCGAGCAGATCTGGGCCGGCCTCGCCGACCGCAACCGGGCCGCCCTCAACGAGGTCGAGGCCGGCCGGATGGTCGTCCCCGCCCCGCTGCTGGAGGCTCCCGCCGGGGCGATGAGCACCTTCCTCGACCTGGTCCGCGCCAAGAACGGCGGCGCCGAGGGCTTCCTGACCGCCTGCGGGGTCACCGCCGAGACCCTGGACGCCTTCCGCGCCAAGGCCGCCGCCCGCACCGCTGCCCGTACCGAGGCCGGTACCGCCGCCCGTACCGCCGCGTCGAACACCGCCGAGGTGACGGCATGCTGACCCTGCTGCGGCACACCGACGGCACGCCCTTCCGCGACCTCAACCACAACGGCACCATGGAGCCCTACGAGGACCCGCAGCTGCCCGTCGAGGAGCGGGTCGAGGACCTCCTCACCCGGATGACCTTGCAGGAGAAGGCCGCGCTGATGCTGCACGGCCGGATGCTCCCCGGCGACCAGGGCCCGTTCCCCTCCGGCGCCCGCCTGATCACCGAGCGCGGCCTCACCCACTTCGCCATGATGGCCGTCCCCGACCCGCGCGCGATGGCCGAGTGGAACAACCACGTCCAGGACCTCGCCGCGGCCGGCCGGCTGGGCATCCCCGTCACCCTCTCCTCCGACCCCCGGCACGGCTTCACCGCCAACCCGGCCACCGCCCACACCGGCGGCGGCTTCAGCACCGGCCCCGAGCCGATCGGCCTCGCCGCCACCGACGACCCCGACCTGGTGCGCCGCTACGCCGACCTGATCCGCCGCGAGCTGTGCGCCGTCGGCATCCGGGTCGCCATCCACCCGATGGCAGACCTCGCCACCGAGCCCCGCTGGGCCCGGATCAGCGGCACCTTCGGGGAGGACCCGGAGCGCGCCTCGCGGATGATCACCGCCTACATCGAGGGCCTCCAGGGCGGGCCGATCGGCCCGGACAGCGTCGCCTGCATGACCAAGCACTTCCCCGGCGGCGGCCCGCAGGCCGGCGGCGAGGACTCGCACTTCGCCGCCGGGCGCCGACTGGTCTACCCCGGCGGCGAGTTCGAGACCCACCTGCGCCCCTTCGAGGCGGCCTTCGCCGCGGGCACCGCGCAGATCATGCCCGCCTACGCGATCCCCTCCGGCAGCGGCCTCGCCGAGGTCGGCGCCAACTTCAACCGGGACGTCATCACCGGCCTGCTGCGCGGTCGCTACGGCTTCGACGGCGTGGTCTGCACCGACTTCAACGCCATCACCGGCATGGACGTCCCCGGAGTGGTCACACTGCCCCCGCGGCACTGGGGCGTCGAGGAGCTGTCCGTCGCCGAGCAGGTCGTGCTCACCCTGGACGCGGGCGCCGACCAGCTCGGCGGCGAGACGGACCCGGAGCTGATCCTGGCCGCCGTCCGCTCCGGCGCGGTGACCGAGGCCCGGCTCGACGAGTCGGTCCGCCGCATCCTGCGCGACAAGTTCCGCCTCGGCCTCTTCGCCGACCCGTACGTCGACCCGGAGGCCGTCGCCGACCTGGTCGGCGCCCCCGAGGGCCGGGCGCTGGGCCGCGAGGTCCAGCGCCGCTCGGTGGTCCACCTGGCCGGCGAGCCGCGCACCGCCACCCGGCTGTACGTCGAGGGCATCGACCCCGCCGTCGCCGCCGGGTACGGCACCCTCGTCGAGGACCCGGAGCAGGCCGAGCTGGCCGTGATCCGCCTCGCCACCCCGTACGAGCGGCGCGAAGGGATGCTGGAGCAGCACTTCCACAGCGGCTCGCTGGAGTTCGAGCCGGCCGAGGTCGACCGGCTCACCGCACTGGCCGCCGCCGTGCCCACGGTGTTCGCCGCCCAGCTGGAGCGGCCCGCCGTGCTCACCCCGCTCGCCCCGCACGCGGCGCTGCTGATCGGCGAGTTCGGCGCCGCGGACGAGGTCGTGCTGGACGCCGCGCTCGGCCGGGCCCCGATGACCGCGACGCTCCCGTTCGACCTGCCCCGCTCGGACGCCGCCGTCGCCGCCTGCCGCGAGGACGTGCCCTTCGACACCCGCGCCCCGCTCTTCCGGCACGGGCACCGGGCCACCGGGGAGATCTGAGGCACCCTGGCCGGGGCCTGCCACGGACCAGTGGACCCGTGGCAGGCCCCGGCGCGGGTGGATCCGAGCCGCTGATCAGACCGGATGAATTACCGGCGCTCTCGCCCCTCCACCGGTGTGTGCGGCCGACCGATCGGGTACCGGTGCATTTCGTCCGCCTCCCCCATCCGGCCCGCGCGGCCCAGACCTGGAGGTCCGCATGTCCACCGACTCCAGCGCACGGAACTGCCCGTTCGACTTCGCCGAGACCCTAGAGTTCGACCCGACGCTCCGGCAGCTCATGAACGACGCACCGGTCAGCCGCATCCGCCTGCCCTACGGCGAGGGGGAGGCCTGGCTCGTCACGGGCTACGACGACGTGCGCACGGTCACCACCGACCGGCGGTTCAGCCGCCACGCCATCGTCGGCCGGGACTTCCCGCGCATGACCCCGGAGCCGATCGTCCAGGCCGAGGCGATCAACGTCATGGACCCTCCCGCCAGCGCCCGCCTGCGCAGCCTGGTGTCCAAGGGCTTCACCCCCGACCACATCGAGCGGATGAGGGAGCGCACCCAGCACGTGGTGAACGGGCTGCTGGACCGCATGCGGGACCAGGGCCCCCCGGCCGACCTCATGGAGCACCTGGCCCACCCGCTCCCGCTGATCACGATCTGCGAGGTCCTGGAGATCCCCGAGGCCGACAGCGCCCAGCTGCGCGCCAACGCCCGGACGATGATGGACGTGAGCCTGGCCAACAAGCCGAACGCGGTACGCGCCAAGGCCGACCTGCGGGCGTACTTCGCCGAGCTGACCGCCGAACGGCGCAGGAACCCCGGCGACGACCTGATCAGCGTGCTGGCCACAGCCCGCGACGGCGACGAGGTCCTCGACGAGCAGGAACTCACCGTGATGGCCATGGTCCTGCTGATCACGGGCCAGGACACCACGACCTACGAGCTCGGCAACCTCTCGTACACCATCCTCAGCCGGCCCGACGTGCTCGCCGCACTGCGCGAGCGGCCCGAGACGCTCTCCCGCACGCTCCAGGAGCTGCTGCGCTTCATCCCCTTCCGCAAGGGCGTCGGCATCCCCCGGGTGGCCCTTGAGGACGTGGAGCTGAGCGGGGTGACGATCCCGGCGGGGGACATCGTGCACGTCTCCTACCTGACGGCCAACCGGGACGGCCGCAGGTTCGACCGGCCCGACGAGCTGGACCTGGAGCGGACCAGCCCCTCCCACATGACCTTCGGCTGGGGCGCGCACCACTGCCTCGGCGCGCCGCTGGCCGTCACCGAACTCGAAGTCGCCCTCGGGACCCTGCTGGAGCGCTTCCCCAGGATCGCGCTGGCGAAGCCGGCCGCCGAGCTGGCGTGGAACACCACGTCCATCTGGCGCTATCCGCTGGCGCTGCCGGTCACCTGGTGACGGTGCCCCCACGCTCCGGCGGCCGCCCGCAGCCACCCGCTGCCGGAAACACCGCGTACATCGGCCCGCACACCCCGGGGTGTGGGGGCCGACAATCGGGGCGGGCCCGCCGTGCGTATATTTGGCGAGGTGGGCTGAACCAACTTGTGGGCCGCCCGACCCGCCGCACCCCCTTAAACCCTACAACGCTCCGGC